>JABFRM010000252.1 GCA_013141155.1 Methylococcaceae bacterium
TATCTGTTCATGGCGGGGGAGGGGGCGATTTAAATACGGTAAGTTGGCCGGCAGATGAATACCTCGTTCGTGTTTGGGGAACCTATGGGGCAACATACAGAATTTCCCTTTTAGATAAAATAAGTCCCAGTTACGTTGGGCAGATCAGTTTTCTGACCAATACGGGTCGGGTGCTTGGGCCTTATGGTCAAGCGCTGGGCTTTATGAATCTTAATAGATTTGATTTTTCGGTGCCTGCTGGCAATCAAATAGCCGGCTTTACTGGTCGCGCCAGTAGTTTCTTGAATGCCATTGGGGTTATTTACACGCCCAGACCCACCACAGCGCCTGATTTAGCGGTGAGCTTAGCGCAACCATCACCCGCACTAACGGCGACAGCCTTAAGTGAGCTTCCGGTGGCGGTTACTAATCAGGGGAATCAAGCCACTAATACGCCGTTGACATTAACGATGAAATTACCGAGCGGCATTGTTTCGCCCGCTAAATTTGCCCGCAATGCCGAGGCATGGGTCTGTTTAAATGCCGCTAACACGATTACCTGTACCTATAAGCAGTCTTTAGCAATGGGCGACACTACTGTTGTACGTTTACCGATTACGCCAACAGCACAGACGTTAAACACTGCACCTGGGCCGTTTGTGGCCAATGTGGCGGTTGTCAGCGGTGAAACCAACACGGCAAATAACACTTCACCTGCGTTGGCTTTAGCCGCAACCGTTCAGGCATTAAATCTAACCAGCATTGCTGACCCTAACTATAGTCAGCCGTTATTGCACCCAGTAACCATTCCAAAGTACGCCTTGCCGTTACCAAATGCTTTTGCGGCATACTTTCAACATACACCTGATACCAAGAGTATTCCAGGGACTGATTCCTATAATTTGGATATTAAACAAATCAATACCCATATTTTACCGCCAGGCTTCCCGGCGACGCCTGTGTACGCTTATGGTGATCCAGCGCGTCCTGATACCTTCAGTTATCCCGCGCACACCATTAAAGCGAATTCAACTGCGGCGGGTTTAAATACGTTGGGGCTGGGCAAGCCAGTTAAAGTCAGCTTTAAAGATACGCGCACTGGCGTTAAGCATTTATTGCCGGTAGACAGTTCGATTCATGGTGCAATGGCTGGAGAACCTGAAATCAGGAGCATTGCGCATTTACACGGCATACAATATATCAATCAAAACAGTGATGGCTATCCCGAGGCTTGGATTTCGCCTTCTGGAAAAAATGGCGGGCAATTTAATGTCACTTCGCCTACCGTCCCCGTTAATCTTAACCCAAATGATTATGGTAATAATCAGGAAGCCACGCTGTTATGGTTTCATGACCATACCTTAGGCATAACCAGGCTGAATGTTTATGCCGGACTCGCAGGCTTGTATTTACTGCGTGATAGTAATGAACAAGCAATGATTGACGCCAATAATTTACCGAATGGTGCGTATGAAATCCCACTGGTGTTACAGGATCGCATGTTTCATCCCGATGGTACGCTAGCGTATCCAGATTTGAACCCTGCCGTCCCTGGAAGTCCAAATCCGACCTTAATGCCCGAGTTTTTTGGTAACGTTATGGTGGTTAATGGGGTCGCTTGGCCGTTTTTGGAGGTTGAGCCCCGCCGCTATCGGTTCAGGGTTTTAAATGGTTCAGGATCGAGATTTTATAACTTGACGTTGTCAAACAATGCCAGCTTTGAAGTGTTAGGTACCGAAGGTGGATTTTTGGATGCACCGGCTGCCGTAACCAGCCTAACCATTGCGCCCGCTGAACGCTACGATATTGTGGTTGATTTTTCGGCGATGGGCGGCCAATCCATCAACTTAGCCAACTCTGCGAACATCCCTTTTCCAGGCGGTGCAGCAGTCACCCCAAACCTGGATGATCAAATTATGCAGTTCCGCGTTAATCAACCGCTATCGGCATCACCTAACAATCCTTTGCCAGGTGCGCTTCGTGCGACACTTCCACCTGAGAGTAATCCAGTCATAGCAACACCAAGACAGGTTTTATTGGCAGAAACTACCGATAATAATGGCCGTATTTTACCGATCTTGGGTACAGTGGCCAATGGGCTTTTAGGTTGGATGGATACTGTGACTGAAAGCCCTACTGCTGAAACCTTCGAAACATGGGAAATCTTTAACGATACCATGGATTCACATCCAATCCATTTACATGGGGGACATTTTAAAATCTTGAGTCGGGAGCCTTTTACGGCTACCGTGGGTATAAATCACTCGTTACTGGATATACAGTATCCAGGGGTGGCTGCAACACCTGCCGCTTATGAGCAATCTTGGAAAGATACCGTGATTACCTATCCGGGAGAAGTCACGCGCATTCAAGTGGATTTTGAAAGTGCGGGCTTATTTGTCTGGCATTGTCATATTTTAGAACACGAAGATCATGACATGATGCGACCCATGCTGGTGCAATAATCGCGGGTACTTTAAGCACAATTGGAGTAAAAAATAAGGCGCCATGCAGAATTAACTCAGCTTGGCGCTTATCTTGCCATTAAACATTAACGATGTAGTTTAGTTTTAAATGTGGACGCTTACGCTAATACGGTATTGACTAAACTCACTTAACCCTTTTAAGGACTATTATGAAAACACGACTGATCATCATTGCTTGTGTGATTTCTTTTACGGCATTCGCTGAAGATACTTATGTGCCACCGACAACGTTAACCGTTGATGAGGCCAAAGAGTCGGAAGCCGCCTTAATCAACAATAAAATCATTATTTTAGATCATTGGAAAGATCGCTTGACACTGGCAAAACAAAATAATCTCAGGCTTGCTAAACGTGGCACACCGTTACAAAGACCCTACTATGGTGATTCTGTACACCGTCATTAATCAATTGATTTAACTCAAACAGGTATTGCTTAGCTTGCAAGCAATGCCTGTATTCTGTAAAAAAGCAACGCGGTATAAAAAGTTTTAAACCAATTCGCATCACAAAATCAATTGCCGCTGGTGAACATTTGCACACTCTCCTTCTGGCGCGCAATGATTGGTCACGGTGAGTACGCCGGCATCGGGCAGCTCTTCAAAAATCATCCGCATCATTTCGGCTTCTCCTGTTGCATCAAGGGCATCAAAAGCTTCTTGCAATAATATCCATTTTGGGCGATTCAATAGCAAGCGCACTAAACCTAAACGTTGCTGTTGTTCTCGTGACAGCACTTTTTCCCAGGTATCTTGCTGATCAAGTTGCTCGATTAGGTCTGAAAGATCGGCGCGTTTTAAGGATTGCTGCAACAGTTTTTGATTGAAAAATGCTGGCGCGGCTGGATAGCAAATAGCCTCGCGCAAGGTTCCGTCGGGTAAATAGGGCAGGGGCGGCATAAAAAACATGGGATCGCCATCCGGCAGTACAATGCGTCCATTGCCCCAAGGCCAAAGCCCTGCAATAGCTTTAAAAAGTTTAGCACCAGTCGCAGCATCGCCCAGAATCAAAACGCGCTCGCCTAACTTGATGTCCGCATTAATGTTCTGAGCAATGACGTCGTCATTTAATTTACGAATGCAGAGATGCTCAAAGCTTAGGATGGAAAATGCGCCTTTTTCTACCACAATGCGCTGTGGATCAGGGCGCGCAATTTCTTGTTTTAAGTCATCCAGGGCTTGCACCAAGCTCAATACCCGTTCTACCGATGCTCGCCATTGCGCCACGCCCGCCATGTTATCGACCGGCCAAGATAGCGCGGAAGCCATTTGTTGAAACGCTTGCGCTGATTGCATTAAAGCCCCAAGCGTAATGCTGCCCAGAATATAACGCGGCGAAGACAGTAGGATGGGGAAAGCCATTGATAAGACCGAATAGCCTGACGTAAACAGCATAATCTGCTTCCAAGCCTGCGTTTGCTGATTAAAAGTGCCGACAACCGCGTTCAATAGCCCCGATAAACGGATTTTTTCATTGTTTTCGCCATTAATCAAGGCAATGGCTTGTGAATTTTCCCGTACTTTGACCAGGCCAAAGCGATAATTGGCTTCAGCATTTTGTTTTTCATTCGTGGCGATTGTTAACGGTTGACCTATCCACCACCCTAAGGTTGAAGCGCTTACCGCATAGACAATGGCTATCCAGACCAAATGCCCGACAATCGGTATTGGCACACCGATTAGGTTTAAAGTCACAGTGCCTGAAAGCGTCCAGAGTATTTGGGTAAAGCTGATAAGCATTAATAAGCTGTAGAATAGCGAGTGACATAGTCCGATGGCATTTTCAGTGGCAATCGCAATGTCTTCGGCGATGCGGCCGTCAGGATTGTCATGTCCAGCGCTTTGGATGTGCGTTACTTGGTAGTGCCGACCTTTGTGTATCCACTGTTCGGTGACTTTTGTAGTCAACCAACTGCGCCAACTAATCTGGAGCCGACGTTTAATCATAAGATGCGTGGCAGTAACCGCCATGCTAACCATAAAAATCAAAGCCAGCAAGCTGATTTGGGTTAACAGCCCAGGCATAGAGCGTTGTTCTAATGCGTTGAACAGTGCTGCATTCCATTCGTTAATGACTACCGCCAGACCAATTTGCAGAATGGTTAAAGCGACTAAGGTTAACGATTGTCCCCGAATAACTGCTTTATTTTCAGAATTCCAGAATGGGCCTGCTAATGTTATGAATTTGGATAGAAAATTCATGGGTTGTTGCATGGGCTAAGCTCCCTATTAGCGGTTCGTAAGCCAAAATAAATCGGCTATTGTATCAATTTTTATAGTGTTGATAGTTTGTATCTGAATCTGGTTAGATCGTAAGTGTTCAGTTCACCGCTTAGCCATAAGTATCGACACAATCTGTCATTCCGGCATCCCTGCCGGAATGACGGAGAACTTAACTTGTGTAGATGCGTATGCCTCTTAGCAAAAGAGGGGTTAGGGGATATTTTATTAAATAATTCTTCTCTTTTACTGAATTCGTACTGGTAAACTTAATAATCTGGACAGCGATTCATGAGCATAAAATAATGGCAAATAAACAGTCAGCGCGATTAAAAGCCTTAGGCATTAATGCGGTGTTAAATATCGCGCATCGCGGTGCGCGTGCTTTCGCACCGGAGAATACTTTAGCTGCTTTTGCCAAAGCCAAATTGTTCGGCTGTCAGATGTTTGAGCTGGATGTGCGCTTTTCTAAAGACCGCGAATTAATGGTGCATCATGATGAATCCTTAATGCGCTGTACAGATGTGCAGTTGAAGTTTCCAGCGCTTAGCCACTACGATTTTGCTGATTTTACTGTTGCGCAATTAAGCCAGTTAGACGCCGGCAGTTGGTATACACAACAACTGTTGCTGCCTGCAAATCAAAGGCAAGCCTTTATGCAAACCTTGGCTGCGGAGGAAATCGCGCCATTTATTAGCGCGGAAGATATTGCCTATTATCAATCGGGTGTGGTGAAAATACCGACCCTAAAGCAAGCTTTAGAGCTTGCGCAAGCTATGCAGATGCTGGTGAATATTGAACTCAAAACCAAGCAGGCGTTCGATACAACTTTGGCGGACGCAGTCGTAAAACTGGTTAAAGCCTTAGACATGGAACAGCGGGTTTTGATTTCAGCCTTTGAGCATGAACAGTTACGGCGAGTACGCCAACTTAATGCAACCATCGCCATCGGCGTTTTGACTAACCAAGCACTGCAAAATCCGAGTAGCTATTGCCATGCTTTAGACGCGGATGCTTATCATCCTAATGGTTATCGTGAAGACCCCGTAACGGGTGGCCGTATTTTGGACGTAACGGGATTCAGTGCCGTACGTCAAAACGGGCAGGGAGTTAATGTCTGGACTTGTAATCGTCAAACCGATATGTAC
>JABFRM010000297.1 GCA_013141155.1 Methylococcaceae bacterium
CGCCGCCAAGGCAACTTTGGCCTTTTCGGCACTTGTGAATATCTTCCGCTTGCTTTCGCTCATTGTTGACCCTTTTTCATGACAGGCTATAGCTTAAACTATCGTCCTGATTTCGGGGTCCACTATAACCCGCCAATTTTAGTACACCAATTCCCCAAGGGCTTGATGCTAAAATTTCTGTTTTACCATCACCATCAAAATCACCAACAGAGGTAAACCAATTATCTGCTGTATTGAGCAACCATTCGCCAAAACGCGCCCCATTTGGTGATAGTATCAAAGAGGTAAAAGTATTGCCTATAAGTTTCAATATCCCAATACCCCATGGGCTTGAAATCCAAATTTCAGCTTTGCCATCACCATCATAGTCACCTACTTGCCCGAATTGATTATCCGCTGTATTGAGCAACCAATCGCCAAAACGTGTTCCATTCGGAGCCATAACCGGCGAGGTGAACGTATTGCCAGATTGTTTCAGCACACCAATTCCCCAAGGGCTTGATGCTAAAACCTCTGTTTTACCATCACCATCAAAATCGCCATTGGGACCAAAATTATTATCGCTGGTGTTAAGTAACCAACTGCCAAAGCGTGTGCCATTGGGTGCTATTGTTGAAGGTAATAAGGTGTTGCTTGAAAGGTTAAGGATAGCTAATCCCCATGGACTAGAAATCATAATGTCTGAAGAACCATTACCATTGAAATCGCTTTTCATATTAAATCTCCAAAATGTCTTTAGTAAATAAACTGTAGCTTTGAATACAGGGGGTTTCTATGGTCTGAAATTCTTTGCCGAACACGTATCGTTTCAAATATTTCTGTAGGCTTAACAGGTTTTTTCATGGTAATCCTCCTTACTTTATTTACCTCGCAGGTAAAGGTTTAACGAGATTGGTTCTTTGAAATATAGATTGAAAAAATCTGTGTGACAATCTACCCCATTCGCTCCGCTTACGGCGAAGGTGTTAACGCGAAGCCATCATGACTGAAAGCATCGAGATACCACAACCGACCATAACCATCCGTAGCCCTTGTCCATACATGAAGTGCTTCGGAAAAAGCCGCGCGCGTACAGGAACCCAGAAGCTCTCCCACGCCAAAGCTTTCTCGATAACTGCCGGGTAACGTCAGCGCGTATGCACGAAGAGGCGGTGCTGGGTTGTTCGTGGTTACGGAGGCGCTGCTACCCACCCTTCCTGCTGCACTTGCTTCGGAAACAGGGTTAGACACTCCTCGTACCACGCTGAAGTCAAAGTCGGCAAAACTATTTGGATGATAGGCCTTAAAACTCAACATTGTACTCGCGCCCGTAGCGTACTCGATGAAACCGCATGGTGTATTGACGAGGCCAATGCCACCAACTGGGTTTATCTCTGCCTGACAACAGTTGTTGTCGATCCTGAGCACCATTTTGAAGGCTACTGTGTGACCAACGTCATTCTTGATCCGGTAATAGTCTGATGCAGTAGCGGCAGTCACCGTATTAATGCCAAATGGTGCAGGAACATCAGTAATCTGTAGGTCGATTCCTTCCGCTGTCCAGTCGATCAAAGCTCCGGTGTTTTTGAATAACTCTAACTTAATCTCATATTTTCCTGCCGAGTCGAAGGCCTTCTGGCACACATTTTCGCCAATTCCGAGCTTGTCGGTTTCAAAGTGAGCGCTCGCCAAATCCTCGCGCTCGTCAACAACAGACCATTCAATACCTCCTGCAGGAACTGCCGCCGGTCTGATTTCGAACAGGTTCGTTTCGGAACCGACTAGCTGTGGGCCCAAGGTCAATGGCACATGGGCAACACCACTAGGAACAGGCAAAGCATAATGACGAACCACAGTTCGAGTTAATTGTATCCACGGTTGAGGTGTTGCAAGCAGGGTTCCGTCACCTTGGGTTAAGCGCTGATATGACCAACGGTAATATTTGATATGCTTGACGTCACGCAAGGTTGTGCGACTTAACCAGATTCGTGGCTCCAGCTTCCCGCCAAAGGGTTGATTGCTGGTTGTGAGTCCTTCGACAGCAAGTGCAGCACCATTACCCTGAACTTCCAACATACTGACTTCACGCCCAATGGCTAGAATCTGAACTACGCATCCCGGTAAGTCGGGCCCGTTATTGCATGCAGGCACTCGGTCATCTTTAATGCGAATGATAACATCCGTACCGCAGGCATAGTTCCAGTAGGTGTGGCAGGCGAGGGATGGATGATAAACGGTTTCTAAAACACCACCTAGTTCGTATTCAACCCAGAAGTAAAGATCGGGTTTATCCCCTTTACAAGAGTAAAAGACGGTTGTTTGGAATCGGCCCAGCGCATCGGTTTCAACCACGGTAATCTCGTCACAGCGGTATTTCCACCATGGCCACAGCAAGCAAAGATAGGGGGCGATTAAACGAACATTGGCAACAAGTGTCTCACGGACAGCCAGCGCTGAGGCCGAACTGAGCGCTGATCGAACTTCAATCGGGAGTGCAAGCACTGTTTCTTTCGGAGGGAGCGGTTGAGGATTCAAGGTGACCTCACCGCCTCTTCGTATAGATAAGGTATTTAAAGTATTAATGGGGAAATGAGGTTCCGGTTGAGGGTTAAGATAATTCAAATGGATCAGTCCACCTTTTATTGCCGAAAAAGGCGATGGGTCAGGTGGTTCAGGACGGGGCGGTCTGCGTAGCATGGGATCGTCGAAAATCTTAATCAAGTCGTCCCGGAACCTGAACACTTCAAGATCAGGAAGCTTAAGAATCCAGCGCCAAAATCTGTCGACTTCACAGATATGGACTTTGGCGCCGCAGACTGGTAAAACACTGTCGTCTTTGATGACATGTCCGCGTACCCAGCAAAAGCAAATTGGCCATAGGTCAATGATGCTGCTCGGCACTCTTATCGTATCTATTAACCTTCCTCTGTGGTTGAGGACAGGCTCGTAGGCGCTGAGCCGCTCCATCATTTTGATTGAGGGCTTTTCCGTGTTTTCATCCGACTGATTGGCAACCGGTGCAATAAATAATCGGTTACGGACAACTTCTTGCTCGCTGTGCGAAAAAGAAACCTTACCCTCTTTTACCTTCGACATTTCAAGCAAATTACCAGCCGAATCGAATAAGAATGCTGCAATATCTCCTTTAAAATCCAGTTGTTCTTCTAACAATATCTTTAAAGTAAAAGGTTTATTTCTTTTTTGTTCAGTTTCAATAGTCATAAATAAAATCCTCGTAAATGATTTTCATACTAGTTAATTTACAACCCAAACTTCTTGGTGTCCACATACGCCTGCTTTAACAAAGTCCACCAATCAACCGCCTGACCTTTCAAAACATATTCATAGGGAAGCCAGCCGTAGCCTTTATCGCCCCAAGTCGTTCCCCAAGAATTTCTGATCAGCAAAGCGCCCGTAGTTTCTTTTCCACAGTTGGGATTTTTGATTTTTTTGGCATCATCGTAACCAACCGCGACTACTGCGTGTCCACCGACAGCCTGTTCACCCGGACAGGGGTAGGGGAAATGCCCGGTGGAGCCACCAGTTTGATAGGATTTATAAACCGTAAACCCAAACATGGACGGCATATTGCCTGCCAGATAGGTTTTGATCCGCTCCAATAAGATTGCAGGCGTAACCCCTGATGGATCAAGCCGGAAGTATTCAATAGATTGATAGTTCTGTGCAAAGGCATAACAAAATGCAGGGGGTTCCATGTCGAAATCAGGCTTAGGAGGGGTAACTGACCCCGGCTTAGTGGTGATATAAGGCCAGTATTTTTCCGGCGGCACTCCAAATAAGCTTAAAGCGGCCATCGTCGTACCCAGATACGCACCCGTGTCACCCGTCCAGCCCAGCAGGTTGCGGGTCACTTTATACAGAAACAGCCTTGAGGCATCCGTGTAGGTGCCGTAAGCTTTTTTTTGATAAAACTCGATTAACCCAACCCCTGCCTGAGCCGTACAAGACCCTAAATCGCGTTGATCTTCAATGGGAGAACACCAAGGCCGTAGATCAACTGAAGCCGACAATGCTGCGGGTGCGACCGATGCTACCATGTTGATTTTCTTAAGCAGTGGCTTAATTTTTTCGTGTTCCGGCGTATAATCCCGAAAGTCCGGCAGATCACGCAGCCAGCCCATTCCTAGCGTTTTAATGGTATCGTTATCCATGTTATTCTCCTGATATTAATAAATAATCTGCACACATTCTCTAAACTCACCACCCTGAAATGGGTGATGAGTTGACGTTAAGGGTTGTTTACGACAATGTTTAATTTGAATAATTTGAGTGGTGCAATGTTTTTTTCAAAAGGCCGCCGATAAATCGCCGTCAAAACTGTTTGACCTTTTGTTATCCCCTTAAAGTGCAATATCTGCTTACCAACTGAACCTACTCCGCCTTGAGTCCCTATAAATTCAGACTCTCCTTGCTTTAGGATGGTTGGATCCGATTGATCGACTTCCCATTGATGGCCTGTGGTGGGATTGCTTTCAAGAATAACCTCGAAGGTGTCATTTGTTTCCAGATAGACAGTTTTCCCATTTTCGTTTTCATGGATTGGCATCATTCCCTCCCCAACTAAGGCCTGCATAAAAAAGAGCGCAACCATTAATAAAATAACCACCATAATGATTTTCAGCTTATTGCTCATTGCAACCTCCTCGGATTATGGAATAAACAACTTCACTTATGGTGTGAGCTTCGGAGTTATTATCTAGGCAACCAGCCCTACATTTCTATCGGTGGTTTCTGATATTTTGCTAGGAATTTGATGTAGCCACTCTAGGATTATTCCTATGCGGCTACGAAAACACTGCCATTAAGTTGAACCGAAAATAACGATGCAGTGAAGCGGTTGGCTCGAATGAATTTGAGCCAGTGCATCATTAAATCTTTAACTAAGGGTAATGGTTTATGAAAAAGGGGGGAGTTGAGCGATAGTTTGAATTACTTGCGGTTTAAAAACCAACGTCTAGGCCTTCAAGCTTATATTCCAGGGCGTAACGAACCAGTTCAGCCCGATTGGCGATGCCCATTTTTTCTAAGATATTATGGTGGTGGGTGCTGACTGTTTTAACACTCAAACACAGATCGCCGGCGATGGCAGTCACAGTTTTGCCTTTCACCAACGACTCAAAAATCTGAAACTCCCGATCCGTGAGGCGTTCGTGCGGAAGTCCTGGTTTTGGTGCCAAGGCGTCTTCCGCCAGTTTTTCCGCTACGGCAGGAGAGAAATAATGACCTCCTGCCATCAATTTATGAATGGCAGCAGCCAAGTCGTTGGGCTCGCTATTCTTAATCAAATATCCTGATGCTCCCGCTTTTAAGCTGCGCACTGCGTATTGCAGTTCTTCGTGCATGCTGAAGATTAAAATAGGGAGTGTTGGCTTTTCAGTCTTGATTTGTTTGATAAGTTCTATGCCACAGCGCCCAGGCATTGACATATCCAAAATTAGAATATCAAACATTTGTTCACGGATGCGCTGCATAACTTCAATGCCGGTAGCTGCCTCGCCGGTTACTGCCATATCTGCGTAGTCAGCCAGGATTTCCTTGATTCCCTGGCGAACCACGGTGTGATCATCTGCGATAAGTATTCGAATCATGGGGTTGCTTCCTTATCTAATTTGGTCTGGAGTGGCAGGACGATTTTAACCTCAGTCCCCCCTTCGGCCGCTGAAAATCATGGAAACGGAGCGATAGCGAAGTGATGATTTTTAGTCCCCGATAGCTGCACAGGGCCGGGTGTTGAGCCGGAGCAACGCGTAGGTGAAATACAGAGGCTTACCGATAGGCAGCG
>JABFRM010000108.1 GCA_013141155.1 Methylococcaceae bacterium
CCGGTACGCGAAGCCATACATGCGATGTTTTTGTACCATGCGATTCAAGCGGGCATGTCGATGGGCATCGTCAATGCTGGACAATTGGCGATTTATGAAGACATCCCGCTCGATTTACGCGACGCGGTAGAAGCCGTCATTTTAAACACCCACGATGGCAGCGGCACGGATAAATTACTGGAGTTCGCCGCGAAATATCGGGGCGATGGCAGTAGCAGCGAAGTGAAGCAGGAAAATCTGGAATGGCGCAAATGGCCGGTGAGCAAACGCTTGGAACATGCGCTGGTTAAAGGCATCACCGATTATATTGACGAAGACACCGAACAGGCCAGAATTGAGGCAGAACGCCCGTTACACGTCATCGAAGGCGCGTTAATGGACGGTATGAACGTGGTCGGCGACTTGTTTGGCGCGGGCAAAATGTTTTTGCCGCAAGTGGTGAAATCCGCGCGCGTCATGAAAAAAGCCGTGGCGTATCTTATGCCGTTTATGGAGGATGATAAATCCGCCGAAGACCGCCAAACCAACGGCAAAATCCTGATGGCGACTGTTAAAGGCGATGTGCATGACATTGGTAAAAATATCGTCGGCGTGGTGCTGCAATGTAATAACTATGAAGTCGTTGACTTAGGCGTGATGGTATCTTGCGAGAAAATCCTGCAAACTGCACGGCTGGAAAATGTCGATATTATCGGTCTGAGCGGCTTGATTACGCCCTCGCTGGATGAAATGGTGCATGTCGCTAAAGAAATGCAGCGCCAAGGCTTTACCATTCCGTTGATGATTGGTGGTGCGACGACTTCCCGCGCACATACGGCGGTTAAAATTGAGCCGCATTACAAAGGCGCAGTGGTGTATGTGACCGATGCCTCGCGTGGTGTGGGGGTTGCCAGCAACTTGTTGAGCGCAGATTTAAAAGACGAGTTTGTTAAAAGCATCCACGAAGAATACGCAGAAGTCAGGGAGCGGCACAAAGGCCGCGAGGCGAAAACCAAGCAACATACTTTGGAAGCTGCCAGAGATAACAAGTTCAACGCAGGCAGTCATACGCCCGTGCAGCCGTCATTTTTAGGCTTAAAAGTCATTAATGATTTTTCTTTAGCGACCTTGGCGCAGTATATCGACTGGACACCGTTCTTCCAAACTTGGGAAATGGCGGGCAGCTACCCCAAAATTCTCGACGATGTCGTCGTGGGCGTAGAAGCCAGAACCTTGTTTAATGATGCCAACGCCATGTTGCAACAAATCATTAACGAAAACTGGTTGACGGCGCGGGCGGTGATTGGCTTCTTCCCCGCCAATAGCGATGGCGATGATGTGCTTGTCTACACCGATGAATCACGCAGTCAAACCCGTGAAGTGCTGCATCATCTGCGGCAACAAAACATGAAAGCGCCCGGTCGCCCGAATTATTGCCTCTCCGACTTTATCGCGCCAGTCGGCAGTGGTAAGGCGGATTATATTGGTGGTTTTGCAGTCACCACGGGTATCGGCATCGAAGAAAAATTGCAGCAATTTGAACAAGACCATGATGATTACAGTTCCATTATGCTCAAAGCCTTAGCGGATCGCTTAGCCGAAGCCTTTGCCGAGTATATGCACGAAGTAGTGAGAAAAGACTACTGGGGCTATGCGGCGGATGAAAATCATGACAGCGAACAGCTCATCAACGAAGCGTACCAAGGTATCCGCCCCGCACCGGGTTATCCTGCTTGCCCAGACCATACCGAAAAAGCCAAGTTGTTTGAATTGCTCAATGTCACCGCCAACACCAGCATCGAATTGACCGAAAGCTTTGCCATGTATCCGGCTTCAGCGGTCAGTGGCTGGTATTTCTCGCATCCTGAAGCACAGTATTTTAACGTCGGCAAGATTGATCAGGATCAGTTGAGTGATTATGCGCGGCGGAAGGGGATTGCGGAGGAGGTTGCGGCTCGGTGGTTGGCGGCGCATTTGCATCATTGAGTGACAGATGGCTACTCAAGATTTAAAGATAGGCGCATCATATTCAACATTGTGCGCCGTAGAACTTCAAGATGACGTAGTGAGCCAATATAAAGTCACCAACGTTTTATCTTGTGAATTCTGGGCGAGAGGGCTTAACGACACTTACAAGGTATCTACTGAAAATGGCAATTTTGCTTTACGCATATATCGGAAAAATTGGCGAACGCAGGATGATATAGAATTTGAATTGGATGGATTAGCGTATTTACATAATAAAGGGGCGAGAGTTGCTTACCCAATTGAGCGAAAAATGGGCGGATATATTACCCACATTTCAGCTCCAGAAGGCATTCGACAAGTTATTTTAACCAAGTACGCGGAAGGCGTGGCGCTCAAATATGAAACGCCTACGGATGCTGAAAAATATGGGCAGGCAGCAGCAAAAATTCATGCGCTTTCATCCGGTTTTGAGTCTAAACATCATCGTTATAAGCTAGATATAAGGCATCTTATTACTGAGCCAATAAGGGAAATTCAGCCATATCTATCTCACCGTGAAATTGACTGGCAATTTATTCGTGAATTTTCAACCAGACTTGCAAATATAATTACAGGTGTATCAGAAAAAAATTTAGATTATGGTTTTTGCCACGGTGATTTTCATGGCTTTAACGCTCATGAACATAGTGGCAAAATAACCCATTTCGATTTTGATTGCTGTGGATTTGGTTTAAGGGCTTATGACCTTGCCACTTTCAAATGGAGTTTGAGGCTAGGAAAAAAAGAGGCTGAATTGTGGCCCATGTTTTTGAAAGGCTATCAGTCAGTAAGAGATATTTCAGAACTCGATTTAAGCTTTGTTGAGTCATTCGTGGCAATACGCGATATTTGGCTTATGGGGTTACACATGGGAAATGCCAATGATCTTGCCAAAGGCTGGATTGATGAAGCCTATGTTGATGAGCGCATGAAATTTTTGAGAGAAGCATCTGAAATAATCAATGCCGAAGCTATCTCCCCGTAGGTTGGGTTGAACAGTGTGAAATCCAACATTTGCCGCTTTGATGTGTTGGGTTACGCTAATTGATATTGTGAGGACATCATCATGATTTTAAAAAAACAACTGATTGCAGAAATCGAACAAATCCCAGATAACAAAATTTCAGAAATTTATGATTTAATTCATTATTTTCGATTGGGCTTAGCACAAGAAACAACAAAAACAGTGCAAAAACCTGAAGAGATTTTTAAGTTATTAACGGCATTAACCGATGATTTTATGGTTAATGGCAGAGAACAACTCCCATTGCAAATACGGGAAGATTTCTAAATGTTCATGCTTGACACCAATATCTGTATTTATATTAAAAAAAACCATCCACCATCGGTATTAAAAAACTACAATCGGTGAGCGCCGATCAAATTTGCATGTCATCTATTACTTATGCCGAACTTTTTTATGGCGCAATGAAAAGTGAACAGCAAATAAAAAATATCGAAAAGATTATTCAACTCAAATCCATTATCCCTATTCTGAATTTTGATGAAGCGGCGGCTGAAAAATACGGTGAAATACGCGCCGATTTAGAAAGACAAGGATTAATTATTGGTTCAAATGATTTCTTAATTGCAGCGCACGCGCTCAGTCAAAATCATATTTTGGTGTCTAATAATTTGCGGGAATTTAGTCGCGTAAAAAATCTGCAAACTGAAAATTGGTTATAGAAAGTCTTTTAGGGTAAATCCTATCTACGAACGCCCTACATAGAGGAAACGCAATGAATACCATCGTAACGCATTATATTAACGATAAAATCAGTATTGATCCCGATAACTGTAATGGAAAACCGACCATCAGAGGCAAAAGAATTACCGTACAAACCATTCTGGAATTTTTAAGTGCGGGAGAAAATCCACAACAAATTTTAGAGCAATATCCCTCATTAGACGCGGAAGATATTAGCGCCTGCCTGACCTTTGCCTGTAAGCTCATGGATCACAAATACATTCTGAAACATGTCGATTGAATGAAAAAATATCTAATTGATGTCAATCTACTACGTTATTTTTCGTTGTGGGCGGGTGAAGAGTATGAGCATGCGGTAAATATAAACGATGAACTCACATACAGTGAAATATGGTTGTATGCCAAACGACAGCAACTAACGATTGTCAGTAAAGATGCTGATTTTTCAGAGCTGGTTTTATTAAATGAACCACCACCTCGTGTCATTCATATAAAATTTGGCAATATGAAGATGCGGGAGTTTCATCAAACGCTGACTAAAACGTGGGTGGAAATATGCGCTTTAAGCGAAGCATATAAACTGGTGCGTGTTTATCAAGATAGAATTGAAGGCATAGATTAAGGGAAGACCATGAATATCCTAGAAATAACCAAAATGAGTAAAGTTGAAAAGCTGCAAACAATGGAAGCCATTTGGGATTCCCTTATCCATGAAAATATTGAGGTCGAATCCCCTGAATGGCATGGCGATGTGCTTGCCGCAAGAAAAATGAACATTGAAGCGGGTAATGCCGAATTTCGTACTATTGAAGCGCTACGATCAAAACAGCGAAAATGAATGTTAAACACATTCAAATACTGGTTGATGCAGGAAACGATCTTGAAGAAGGGCGGGCGTTTTACGATCAGCAAGGTGAAAGTATTGGGGATTATTTTTGGGACAGTCTTTTATCAGACATTGAGTCATTAATCATTTTTGGCGGTATTCACAGTAAAAAGCTTGGGTTCTATCGCATGTTATCTAAACGCTTTCCATACGCCATTTATTATGATCTCAATGGCGTTACGGTTTCTGTTGTGGCAATATTGCCGATGCGAAGGGATCCAGTGTGGATAACCAAGAAAATGGGCGGAAGACGCTAATTGAACACAGCGAGTAACCTAATGCCAGTGCGAATACAAATCTTGCGACACATCATGTGGCAACGAAAGGACATCAGCATGATTTTAAAAAAACAACTGATTGAAGAAATCGAACAACTTCCTGAAAACAAAATCGCAGCAATTTACGATTTAATTCATTATTTTCGCCTTGGCGTAACACAGGAAAAACCTAAAAAAACGCCAAAATTTGGCTGTGCTAAAGGCGTATTTAAAATGGCTGATGATTTTGATGAACCCTTAGAGGATTTTAAGGATTATATGCCGTGAATTTATTGCTTGATACCCACGCACTGATTTGGTTATTAGAAGGTGATTCTAACTTAAGTCCAAGGGCAAAAGTAGCGATTGAAAATCTCGACAATTAAAGTGGACCCCACAAATGCAGTGAATCAGCAGACTCGGTTAATAACAACTGATCAGTAGTTTGTTTTTTAATTTTCATTTAGCTGCTATAAATAAAATGCCTAACGTAATGGTATGGGCTCCTCTCCTTCCCAACGGCATAGCGATTTACCAAAGTGGAAGTAAAACGACCACTTAACAGAAGAAGAGGAATCCGAGATGAATGTTACGACAATTGGTTTAGACAGTGCAAAAATGTTTTTCAACTACATGCTGTTGATGTTAAGGGATGACCATCTTGCTTAAACAACTTAAGTGGGATAAGTTGCTAGCATTTTTCGCTAATTTATTACCTTGCCTAATTGGCTTGGAAGCTTGTTCTGGAGCGCATTATTGGGCGAGGGAATTAATAAATACATGCCCTTTTCATCGGTTAGCTTATAAGCCTTGACTGGGCTTGGTGTTTCTTATGGAGGTACTAAGCTGGACGGGTTTTGTAAACCCGTCCACAACGTTTATATGATATGAAGAGCATTTTTGATAAATTGTGGCT
>JABFRM010000117.1 GCA_013141155.1 Methylococcaceae bacterium
CGTTTGTCATTGCCAAAAAATACTGCATGAGGCGTTTTGTAGTTTAGTGTTTTTCGGGGCCGGTGGTTAAGTTTTTGCATGACATCTTCAATTTGATTTTCGGTTATATGCTCAAAACTACTACCTTTGGTAAAGTATTGCCTGATCAAGCCGTTGGTGTTTATAGTGGACCCCGAAATCAGGACAATAGATTAAGCTATGCCCAGTCATGAAAGAGGGTCAATCAATGAGCATGAACAAACGAAAAATATTTACCAGTGCGGAAAAAGCCAAGATGCTTTAGCGGCGGTCAAAGGATTAAAAACCATCAATGAAATAGCTTAGGAATATGGTGTCCATCCAACCCAAGCTTACAGCGTAAAAAACAACACCCGGTAACTGAGGCGTCATCGCAAACAGCTTTCCGGCTTCCGCAACCGTCACAATATCTGGCAAGCGAGTTACTCAGCGGCAGGCAACTCAAGATTGCGCATTTGGCGCAAAATCCATTGTTGGCGTTTAATGACGGCTTTGGTGGGTTGTAACGCTTTCAGTAAGAGTGGATTGGGCAATGTTGCGGCTAATAATGCCGCTTGTTCACGGTTGATTTTTTGGGCGGAAGTACCAAAATAATAGTGGCTGGCAGCTTCGATACCAAAAATATGATCACCGAATTCTGCGATATTCAGATACATTAGGAGAATTCTTTCCTTACTCCACAAAGCTTCACATAGGACTGTAAACCAAACTTCTAAGCCTTTGCGGATAAAGTTTTTATGCGGGGTTAAGAATAAATTTTTGGCAACTTGTTGAGATAAGGTGCTGGCGCCGCGCAATGAACCGCCGTCAACATAGTGTTCAATCGCTGATTCAATGGCGTTTAAATCAAATCCAGCGTGTTCAAAAAAGTGCTGGTCTTCAGCCGCAATCACCGCGAGAAAAGCGTGCTTGGCTATTTTATCGCCGCTTACCCATTGATAGTGAATAGCGGTAAAAGCTTGGTCGTTGAAAAAATCATCAACATGCTGGTGCAGCATAAATGCCGTGGTGGGTGGGGACATCCAGCGCAATAGCGCGCACAAGCCAATGGAACTGATTATAAAACTGCTGATTAATATCAGTAGCGCTTTTTTTATGATATGGGGTTTCTGTTCAGGTTTTGGCGTTAGCGTCGGCTGATAATCTTTAATTTTTGGTGGGTTAGCGTTTTTGATTGGCATTCCAGCGTTTTCAAGGAAAAAAGTCATTTATACGGGATGATTTTACGCTAGGTGCTGCATTTCACAAACGAATTAAGGAGCGTACATGAAACAATTCGAGTATCTGTTACTCACGCCCTGGTTTTCAGGTTAAAGCGTTGGTGCGGGAATCTGGCGATTTTTATAGCTGGGAGGGCGGATAAGGGAAAAACGGCGCAGTGTATTTACGCCGCTTTTCTTGATGTAACTAGACCGAATGCCTAATTATGCTAATTAGACGATGTGGTTGCTAATCAACTCTACGAGAGGGCGTTTCAACAGCACGAGAAGCCCCGGATGATCTCGATGATTTTGAAGAGCCATAAGTCCGTGAGGAACCAGAAGAGCGGTAAGAACCGTAAGAAACACGCGAACCTGTCGTGTAACTCTTACCCGCAACCAGTCTTTTGCCGGTCACGACCTGACGTTCAACCACTTGGCGTTGCATGACCGGACGCATGACCATGCGACTCACTACATAACGTTTTTTTGTTACCACGGGTTTTTCATAGTAAGTCCGTACATGAGCGCGTTGCACGTATACCGGACGTTCCACTCTATGCGAGCGATAAACCACTTGGTTTACGACTGCCCGATGTGTCACTACTTTTGAGCGTAAAGCCGTTCCGTATACCACGGCTCTGCGCGAAACCACCGAACGCTTCATCACGGGGCGATAAACCGTTGCCCGTTTGGTGATGACATGGGGTCTTGAAACGACGCTTTTAACGGTGACCGGTTTATTGACTACAACTCGGTGGTTGACTACATGCTTAACGACATAGCGTTTGCTAACCACTACGCGTTTGACGACTACGCGGTTTTCTACCGAGCGACGGTTAATCACTTGGCGGCGATTGACCACTCGGCTTACCACATGGCGTTGTTGAATGACAGAGCGTTTGACCACGACATGTGGCACCATGACGCGATGCTGCACGACATGTTTTTGGATAACCGTGTGCGGCACACGAACCCGATATTGCGTAACGCTACGTTTAACAACCGTATGCGGCACCACTGTACGCTGCCGCACCATGTGCGATTGTGTGGTGCGGTGACGTTCATAAGTTGTACAGCGAACTACATTGCCGCCAGCTCTGGTACAGTTTCGACCTAGAGCTTGGGCAGATTCAATTATGGAGCAGGGCAGTAATAGAACAACGGCGGTGACCGCTGCTAGCATACGATTTGTTTTCATTAGCACTCCTTTTCGTTTCGTTGATTGCAAGTTGACTAGCGTCCGAAGTCTAACATGGCACCCTAAAGAAGACAATGAATTATCCAGCACGCTAGTATGATTTTTTCTGCGTGTCAAACAACAAGGCTATTCGCTTTATTTTATAGGGTATCTATTTGATATGTATGATTAGTTTTTTGGGGCGTTGTAATGAAACGCGCTTGGAATTGTTGGTGAAAACGTAATTATTTAATCGCTCCTTTTGAGCAAGGGAGGGCATTTATGAAGGGTATGGCAAGTACATAAAAACACTTTACTCGGTTAGTTCTTTAACAGCATCCGCGTTACGAAAAAACACCTTCCCGGGCTTTAGTTGCGCCATAAAATCGGTTTTCTCTAATTTATCCATCACCGGCCCTTTCACTTCAGAGATATTTAAAGTTTTACCAGCGGCTTGTAAAGCATGATTTAAATTTTCTAAAGCCTCCAACGCCGTGGCATCAATATCGCTGACTGAAGTAAAAATAAGTACGATATGTTTAGCATCCGGTTGCCGTTTTAATTCGGTGGCGAGATATTCTTCAATGTACACAATGTTGGCAAACGTCATGTTTTCGTCGATACGAATCAGTAATATATGTCGCCAGGTTTCCACATTATGCCGTTTGATGTTACGAAAATGTTCGGTATCTGGTATACGTCCAACCACGGCAATATGGGGATGACTGGCTTTGCGTAAGTGGCTGGCGATGGTCAGGATAATGCCTATTGAAATACCCTCCTCAATGCCGAAAATTAAAACGCCTAACAAAGTAAGCAATTCGGCGATACCATCTCCCCGGTCATAACGCCAAGTGTGCAGAATATTTTTGATGCGCACCAAGGGGATGATGGCGATCAAGATAATGGCCGCTAATACTGCTTTGGGAATATTCGCGAACCACGGCGTAAAAAAACTGACGGCTAATGCCAAAATACCTGCCGCAATGACCATTGCCATTTGGGTTTTGGCACCTGCGGTAAAATTCACCATGGTGCGGCTAAATCCACCCGCAACCGGCATACCACCTGATAGCGCTGTCGCAAGATTAGCGGCGCCTAAAGCGATAAGTTCTTGATTGGGTATTATTTTTTCACCTCTTAAATTAGCGGTCACTTTCGCAATTGCAACACTTTCCACATAGGCAATTAAGGCGATAAATGCAGCGCTAGGCAGTAACAATCGCCATTTTGCGATACTGGCAAAGTCAAAGCTTAATGTTGGAAATCCAGATGGGACTTGACCTACAACCGCGACATGTTGCTGCGTTTGCAGATTGAAATAACTGACCGCTACGGTGCCGAGTAACACCGTTAGCAAGGGGCCGCATTTGCTGATCGCCGTTACCACGGGCAGCGATAAGCCGATTTTTTTGAGCAGTGTTGTAAGTGGTTTGCCGAATAAGACTAATAAGCTGATTGCTGCCAACGTAATCCATAAGGTGGCAGCATTAAATTCGTGCATATAACGGCTATAACAGCCTACATCCACACCACAGGCTGGACTTTGTAAGCCCAGTGTTTGCGGTAGTTGGCTTGCTATAATTAAGAGCGAGGCGCCGCTGGTAAAGCCTGTCAAGACCGGATGGCTGATAAAATTCACCAATCCACCCATGCGCAAAAATGCCATTAGCAACATGATCAAACCGCTGGTTGCCGATAGAATCACCGTGCTTTGCACGGGGTTGCCCAGCGCGCTGATCTCGGGTGTTTGTAAGGCACTGGCAATCATGATGGCGGCTATAGAAACCGGCCCTACTGACAAGGTCCGACTGGTGCCAAATATGGCATAGAGGACAGGCGGTAAGATACTGGCGTAAAGCCCAAGCTCCGGCGGCAAGCCTGCCAGGATTGCATAGGCTATCCCTTGCGGCACCAGCAAAATGGCGGTAATGACACCCGCAAACAGATCATCGTTAAAATCTTGGCGGGTATAGGTTTTTAACCAGCCGATGATCGGTAAGTACGTTGTCAACCGTGACGCAGTATGATGGGGTTCAGTCATGGTGAGGTGGGGGATAAACCAAGGAAAGTGAGCCAATCTGATAGCGTGAGCAGCGCTTTCCTGCCCACGCGGAATAAAGTCGGTGATGCGTGTGGTGGGCGAAAAAACCGCCCACCTTAACGGACAAGATTACTTTTCGTCTGTGAAACGTTTGGCGTAAGATTCCAAATGCGGAATGTCAAAGCGCGAGCCTTTGAGCATTAAGTGCCAATACATCCAAGGAAAACCGATTTTTTTGCCGATCCACCAGATAAACAAGTTTTTCCGAGGATCCAGCCACGGAAATGACGGCGTGACTTTACCGCTGTATGCAAATTCCGCCAACATGACGGTGCTTAAGGAGGTGGTCAAAGGACATGAACCATAACCGTCATATTTTTCTTCTACCGCTGTACTGCTGATTAAATGCAAAATGTTGTCCACCAAAATGGGGACTTGTTTGCGAACAGCGGCGGCAGTTTTAGCGTTAGGGGTTGAAGTGGCGTCCCCTAGGCCGAAAATATTGGCGAATTTATTATGTTGCAAAGTTTTATCATTGACATCCACCCAACCAGCAGCGTTGGCTAAAGGGCTTTTTTTGATGAAGTCGGGCGCACTTTGCGGTGGTGTGACATGGATCATGTCAAAGGGTTTGGTGACTTGTTGTTTATTGCCTTCACTATCCGTTGTTTCAAAAGTGGCGGTTTTGGCAGATCCATCAATCGCCACTAAGTCATGACCAAAGTTAGGTTTGATGCCATAACCTGCAATCACTTTCATTAAGGCTTTGGCAAAAAAAGGAATGCCGAATATTGCAGGGCCGGCATTGTAAAATTCGATATTGAATTTATCCAGCGTGCCGCGTTTACGGAAACGGTCGGCTGCCAAGTACATGATTTTTTGCGGTGCGCCCGCGCATTTAATCGGCATAGGCGGCTGCGTGAACAGCGCATTGCCGGATTGTATCTGTTGAATACATTCCCATGTATATTCGCAGGTGTTAGCCGAGTAATTACTACAGACATTGTTTTTGCCGAGTGTTTCTGGCAACCCTTTGATTTTGTCCCAGTCCAATTGTAAACCGGGGCAAACCACCAAATAGTCGTACTGGATAACATCGCCTGAACGTAAGGTCACGCTGTTAGCTTCCGGCTGAAAGGTTTCCGCAAAATCTTTAATCCATTTCACTGACGGATGGATTAGATCCGCTTCTTTCCGCATGGTTTGCTTGAGCGTGTATGCGCCGCCACCGACAATGGTAAAACCGGGTTGGTAGTAATGTGTTTCAGACGGTTCGATAATGGCAATATCAATTGTGGCATTTTGTTTGCGCATATTATTGGCGACCGAAACGCCAGCCGCGCCGCCGCCGACGATTAAAACTGTGTGATGTTGTTGTGACATGGTTACCCTCGTTGTGTAGTTATGTGTTTTTTCATTATAATTATTATCGGTTGTATGCCGTTGTTCGTTTTTTTCAGCCCCAACATACATCCCTTTTTACAGTAGGATGACTTTCGCCACCTTTTTTTAACGCGTTTTAAGCGCTTTTTTGCCAAGCTTCAAAGCCACCCGCCATGGACATGACATTGCTATAACCCAATGTTTGCAAGGTTTGCGTGGCGAGTGCCGAGCGTCCGCCAGTGCGGCAATACAGCACGATGGCTTGTGATTTATCGGCTAATTCGGGAAAATTACCGATTTTAAATTCTAACACCCCGCGTGGTAGGGCGATAGCCTTATCCAAATGACCTGCCGCAAATTCACTTTCTTCACGCACATCAATTAATTGAATACTGCCTTCTTGCATCAACTTTTTGGTGGTTTCGATGGTGACTTCGGTAATCTGTTGTTTGGCTGCCATGACCATTTCCACGCCTGTGGTTGCCGTTGTGCTTGCCGACACCGGCATGCCGCAAGTTGCACCTTGGGTGCTTGCAGACGCGCGTGCCACATCCCGTTGTTCGATGGCATCTTGACGTTCATTTTCTTCCAGACCACAGTAACGGTTGGCAGGGACAGATACATCTAGCAAACGCGGTGGCGGTAAATTGAGGTTATTCATAATTTCAATAAACTCAGCACGGGTTTTACCGGCCAGACGCGGATTGGTGGTGCGCTCTTGCTTAATGCTGCTTACCCAACGTTGTTGGTAATCATGTCCGGGATAAACTAAGGTTTCATCGGGCAGCGTAAATAGACGTTGGGTGATGCTGTCATATTGTGCGCTAGCGTCGCCTGCTTGAAAATCGGTACGGCCACAACCGCCGATAAATAATGAATCGCCTGTAAAAACACGGTCACGCCATAAAAATGAAATGCTGCCGTGGGTGTGGCCCGGTGTCGCAATCACTTTGATGATTTCGTTGTTGCCAAAAGCAAAAACATCGCCATCTTTAATTTGCACGTCGGGATTCACCGCACCACATAGTGCGCTAACACCCGTTTTTGCACCCAGTTTTTGTCGTAACAAACCGCTGGCGGTAATGTGATCGGCATGGACATGGGTTTCCAATGAATATTTTAGGGTTAAACCCTGTTCATTGAGTAACGTGATGTATTCGTCAATATGCGTATTGACAGGATCTATGAACACCGCTTCTTTTGAAACGGGATCAGCGATTAAGTAGGTGTAAGTCCAAGTTTCTTGATCAAATAGTTGTTTGAAAATCATGATGTTGCTCCGTTGGTTGCTGCTAGGTTATTTGCACTGCATAAAAGGGAAATGACTTTGATATTAATACTAATGCAAAGGTCATGCCAAAGGGTAATTATTTTTAACATCTTGTTTTAATTGGCATGACTATTATGTAAATACCTTGATTATTTTTCTAATGATGCCAGAGATGTTGCATTGAAACATGATTGAACCATTGAAACATACACACGTTTCAATGTATTTACGCCTTGGGGGCGATCTATTGATCAAGCAACCGATGCGCTATAAACCCCATATAAATGCCGAAAATCATTACTATCGCTTCACTATTGCCTAAGCCTAAGCCTGCCACAGCAGGCCCTGGGCAATAACCGCTGATCCCCCAGCCCATGCCAAAAATGCTTGCGCCGATGATAAGTGGCTTATCAATAGCGGATTTGCTGGATAGGTAAAACTGCTTGTCAAAGAGTGGCATTGGGCGTTTGAGTATCTGCGTGAAGCTAAGGATGGTTACCGTCAATGCGCCAACCATGACCAACATTAAGCTGGGGTCCCAGTTGCCAGCGATGTCCAAAAAGTTAAGCACTTTGCTGGGATTGGTCATTTGCGAAAGTGCCAACCCAACACCAAATACTATGCCGCTGACTAAGGCGATGATGAATGTGTTCATACGCTTACTCCTAATACGTGGCGAATGATATAGACGGTTAAAAAGCCGTTGCCCATAAAGGTGAGTGTTGCCACAATAGACCGCACCGAAAATCGCGCGATACCGCAAACCGCATGTCCACTGGTACAGCCATTACCCATGCGCGTACCGAAACCAACCAGAAAACCACCAATCGCCAGCAGCCATAAAGGGAAGTGTTCGCGCGGATGATAAAAATCAGGTTTGATCTGGTTAAATAAAAATGCGCCGATGACAATGCCGATTAAAAACGCGCAGCGCCAAAACAATTCTGCACGGGTGGCATTGATGAGGCCGCTCATCATGCCGCTGATACCGGCAATGCGTCCGTTGAACAATAATAGTAGGGTGGCAGCAAGTCCGATTAGGACACCGCCAGCAAGAGCGGAGTAGGGGGTGAAGTTTTCCATAGTGTGCCTGTTGTTGGATATTTAGTATTTCTCTTTTTCAATCTCTAGGTTGAGAACGGGTTAATGTTTAATCTGGTTTTTTCCATTTCATTTTTCTTCGCCTTAAGGTAACGTATTAATGCTAAAACCACAAACTACAAGGTATTACATGATTGATGATACGATTGCTTTTTCGGTCAGTTGTTTACTCGTACTGGTCTATTATCTCTATTTAAGCCGCCGCACGCGCCGTGCGCCGGATTCAAGTGTACACGCGCTCAATGCCAAGGTGCGCGAACGCTGGATTGAGATGGTCATGGCCAGCGACAGAAAAGATATTTTGGCTATCCAAACTTTGCGTAATTCCGTGATCGCTGCCAATTTCATGGCTTCGACATCGGTACTGTTGATTATGGGTACCTTGAATTTAAGCGAAAAAATTGGGCAATGGGCGCTGTTATGGCATCCGAATATAGTCGTTCCCTTATCCAATGAATTATGGCAAATCAAGTTGGGGTTGTTGTTACTGGATTTTTCGATTGCTTTTTACTGCTTTTCGATGGCGATACGTTTTTACAATCATGTGGGTTATATGATTAACCTGCCTAACGAAGTATCAACAGATACTGCGCCTTATCAACTTAATTGTGCTTATTTAAATCGGGCGGGTCGTTATTATACCTTGGGCAATCGCGCCTTCTTTTTTAGCTTGCCGATTATTATGTGGTTTTTCGGTCCGTATTGCTTGCCGTTGGCGACGCTGGGGTTGATCGTCGGGTTGGCTATGTTGGATAAAACGCCCAGTTGAGTTCAGCGCTTAAAGCACAGGCACCGTTTCTTTAAAACTAGGGCGTTCCATAAGTGCATCATAAAAATGCGCCAGCTCAGGGTATTGATCTTGCCAGCAAAAATCTTCGCTGAAACGCAGTCCTATATAGCCTAACGCACTGGCCACCGCAATATCAGCAACTGAAAGTGTATCGCCAAAAAAATAAGGTTTATCGCCTAATAGCGTGACAAGCTTTGCCAGTCCCCGATGGATTTTTTCAAATTGGCGGTCGATCCAACCTTGATATTGCAGTTCATTGGGGCGCTTTTTGCGTTCAGCAAAAATGCACAATGACGCATCCATAATGCCATCGGCGAGTGCTTCCAGTTGTTTGACTTTGATTCTGCCCAACGGATTGTCGGGCAATAGTTCGGGTTCTGCGAGGGTTTCAAGAAATTCAACGATGACCCGTGAGTCGTAAATAGCTTCGCCCGCAGGTGTCAGCCAAACCGGTACTTTTCCCAAAGGATTTAATGTTATAACGCCAGTATCGTCATTCCAAGGCACATCGACGATCATTTCAAAATCTAGGTTTTTTAGCTGTGCGGCGATTCGTGCTTTCCGTGCGTAAGGGCTGGTCAGGGAAACGATTAGTTGGTGTTTTTCGCGCATGATTTATCTCAATAGGGTTATGTGGTTTGGAGCGTATGGCTCGGTCTTTAAGCGTGTTGTAGTAAAAAAACTTTTTCTTGCAGGCGAGTTAAGCCGCGCGCCCGAAATTGCGGGTTGTCCTTGAGTATGTCTTGTTGCAATAAACATTCAATGGTGTAGACATCTTGATAAAGCGCATGAACTTCAGCTTCAGTGACTGAAAACGGCGGACCGGGCATTTCTGCTTGATCATATTCAAAAGAGACCAGCAGAATCTTAGCGTTGTCTGGCAAAATGCGTTTCAAATGCTGGACATACTGTTGGCGCAGTTCAATAGGTAAGGCAACCAAGGACGCACGGTCAAACACGCCCGCAACCTCTTCAACATGCTCAGGCAGCAGGTTAAAAAAATCGCCTTGTAAAAGCGTTAAACGCTCGGCTTCACGGCATTCAAAGCAATCCTGTGCAAATTGGGTGTGCGCCAATTCATGTTCAGCAAAAAAATCACTAACCGCAAGCGGGCTGAGTTCCACACCAATAACGCTATGTCCTTGTTGGCAAAGCCATAAAAGATCGAGGCTTTTGCCGCATAACGGTACAAACACACGGCTATCGTTGGCAAGGTTTAGCTGTTGCCAAAATGAGCGTAGATAGCTGTTGGTTTCTGCTTGGTGAAAGCCAATTTTATGCGCTTGCCAATTTTGTAGCCAAAATTCAGGGGTCATAAAGTTAAGGTTATTAAGTGTTGTGAAAATATGAACTGGCGCACAAACCTAGATTTGTGCGCCACCACTTACCTGAAAATTTCGTCAACGGCATTACTGAGTTTTTAAGCCCGCTTTATCCCAAGCAACCAAGCCACCTTCAAGGTTATACACATCGTTAAATCCGGCGGCTTTTAACACGGCTTGCGCCTGTTTAGAGCGTCCGCCTTTTTGGCATTGGGTAATAATTGGCGTGTGTTTGTATTGCTCAAGCTCGCCTAGCCGGTTGTTTAATTGTGCCAGCGGAATATGTAGTGCGCCGGGAATGTGTTTTTCTTGCCATTCATCGTCTTCGCGCACGTCAATAATGACGGCTTTTTTATCGTTGAATAAGGTTGCTGATTCCTTGGGTGAAAGGTTTCCGGTTTGTTTGTTGATCGCCGTAATGTTTGGGGTTACGGACGGGCTGTTAGCTTCTTTCGCTTGAACAGAAGTAACCATCAAGCTTAGGATCATTAAGATTAATTTTGTCATCATCATGCCTTTGTGTAAGTTAATAAAAAATAAGTATAGTGGCGTGCATCAACTCTCTGGCTCTTCATTAATTTCCAGCCATAAAGCATTAATGATGGCTAAGGCACTCGCCAATCCAACCCCTAAAATCCACGCAAAATACCACATACCTTGTCTCCTTTAATACAAAACGTGCTGATTTTTTTCAATATCGGCAAGCGTCACTTTGCCGCGCAAAATGCGGTAAACCCAAACGGTGTAAGCCATAACGATAGGCATGAGCAAAACCGTTGCGAAGAATAGCAATTTCATCGTGTAAAGGCTGGCGCTGGCATCCCATACGGTTAGGCTGCTGACGGGCGAGCTGCTGGACGGTATCATAAACGGAAACATCGAACCCGCTGCGGTCAAGATAACACACACCACCACTAAACTGCTGCTGATAAATGCCAGTCCAGTATGGCGTTTAGCCGATAAAAACACCACCAACCCTGCACCGATGATAGCGAATGTCGGTGATAGCATCAACCAAGGGTAGGTGCTGTAGTTGTTCATCCATAAGCCGTTTGCTTTGACGACCGTTTTGGATAATAGCGGTGTGATGATACGGGTATCAATCGCTGAGGTAATACGGTAGCCATCAAGACTGAAGGCAATCCAAATCCCTGCAACACTAAAACTCACCACAAACATTAGCGCGCTATACACAATAACCCGTCTGGCACGTTCTGCCAATGCCGCTTCAGTGCGCCAATGCAAAAAGACCGCACCGTGCAAGCACAGCAAAGATAGCCCAACGACCACGCACAACAAAGCGAAGGGTTGGAATAAATCCCAGAAACCCCCGCTAAAGCTGGAGCGTAATTCGTTATCAAGCTGAAACGGCAGGCCGATAATGACATTACCCGCCGCCAAACTTAACACCACCGCCGGGACTAAACCCCCTGCAAATAAGGCCCAATCCCACGCCGAACGCCAACGCGGATTGGGTAGCTTGCTGCGATAATCAAAGCCGACCGGACGTAAAAATAAACCAAACAACAGCGCCAGCATACCGGTATAAGCACCAGAAAATAGCGTGGCATAGACCAGCGACCAAGCCCCGAAGGAAATGCCGCCCAAAGTGACCAGCCACGTTTGATTGCCTTCCCAAGTGGGTCCGATGGTATTGAGCATCACGCGGCGTTCAGCATCGGTTTTGCCTAGAAATGGCAGTAACATGCCGATGCCGAGATCAAAACCATCCATGACCGCAAAGCCGCAGACCAGAAAAATCAGTATGGCCCACCAAATAATTCGCAGGGTTTCAAAATCAAACATGGTTTACCTCCTCGATTTCAAAATGATAGCGTCCGGTATGCAAACTGCTCGGCCCAAGACGCACGTACTTCAGCATTAAAAATACTTCGATCACCAGCAGAACGGTATAGAACACAAAAAAACCAGCCAAACTTAAATAGAGTTGTCCTGGCTCAACGCTGGAGACGCTTAAATGGGTGGGTAAAATATTGGCAATTGTCCACGGTTGGCGACCGTATTCAGCCACCACCCAGCCGAGTTCACTGGCAATCCAAGGGAGAGGGATACCGTAAAACGCCAAACGTAATAACCAGCGTTGCTTATGTGCGGTGCGTTTAGCATTGTAATAAAAGGCTGCGGTAAAAATAAACAGCATCATAAATCCGCTTAACACCATGCCACGAAAAGACCAAAACATCGGTGCGACTTTCGGGATCGAATCATGGACAGCCATGGCAATTTGTTCTGGTGTCGCATCGACCACGTTGTCGGTATATTTTTTCAATAGCAAACCATGCCCTAAGTCATCCTTATGTTGTTCAAATAAGGCTTTTGCGGTTAGATTGGTTTTGTCTTGGCGTAACACTTGTTCGTTGGCATAAGCGATCATGCCGCTTTTGATGCGCCGCAGTTTGCGTGCGTGAATTTCTTTGATGCCGTCTACTTTGGTGTCAATGGAGCGGGTGGCAATCAAGCCCATCAAGTAGGGGACTTTAACGGCATAATCGGTGGTCATGGTCGCTTCATTCGGAAAGCCGAACAGCGTGAACGAGGCAGGAGCCTCTTCTGTTTCCCATTCTGCTTCGATAACCGCAAGCTTGGCCCGTTGCACATCACCAACGGTATAACCGCTTTCATCACCGAGTACAATGACCGACAATACGGATGCCAAGCCAAAACCTGCGGCAATTCTGAAAGAGCGTCTGGCAAAAGCGACATCTCTGTTGTTCAATAAATAATAAGCGCTGATCCCCAGCACAAACATAGAGCCAGTCACATAGCCTGCCGCCACCGTATGCACAAACTTCACTTGGGCAATGGGGTTAAAAAACACATCGGCAATGCTGGTTAGCTCCATCCGCATGGTGTCGTAATTGAATTCAGCACCCACGGGATGTTGCATCCAGCCATTGGCGATCAATATCCACAGCGCCGATAAACTGGTGCCTAACGCCAGCAGCCAAGTGACGATTAAATGCTGGAGTTTGCTTAATTTGTCCCAGCCGAAGAAAAACAAACCGACAAAAGTGGATTCCAAAAAGAACGCCATCATGCCTTCAACGGCGAGTAACGGGCCAAAAATATCGCCGACATAGTGCGAGTAATACGCCCAGTTAGTGCCAAACTGAAATTCCAAGGTGATGCCGGTGGTGACACCCATCGCGAAATTAATGCCAAACAGCTTGCCCCAGAAGCGCGTCATATCCTTATAAATCGGCTTGTTGGACATGACGTACACCGATTCCATAATCGCCAGTAAAAACGATAAGCCTAGTGTCAGCGGCACGAACAAAAAATGGTACAGCGCGGTCAGCGCAAATTGGAGTCTTGATAACTCCACAACTTCATTGGCAATCATGGTTAATGCTCCTGATTGGGCTTAGCGGTAATGGCGGGAATAGGGTCGCCGAAAAGTTGCTTGGCGAGCATGGCGCCATCGACGGGTTGTTTATGGCCGGCGAAAAATAACCACCATAATCCCCCTAACAGCAAGAATTTAACCAATAATGCGAAGGTTATCTCTTTGCCATACGATAAAAATCGAGTTTGCTTGCCCAGCTTTTGTGGTACTGCAATCGTTTCATTATTAGGGTACATCAGTAATAAGTCCTTTAAAAAGCAGCACCAGTAAGGCTAATCCCATAAAAATACCTGGGACAACAAAAAAGCTCCATTGCGGTTGTTCCCAATTTTCAGTGCCAGTGCGTAAAGCCGAATTTTGGGGGTTGTTGTAGGGTGCATCAGTTTTGACGGCCAACACATTATCATTGGCAAAAACACCCGATGGTAGGGCACTGCCCAATAATAAAATTAAAGCGACTGTTGAAGCTGTTTTTCTTAACATATTTTTTCCTTACGCATTGTTTAGCCATCTGTTTAAATGACTATCGATTAACGGTGGTTAGTGCATGGAATGCCCAGACATGGCATGACGCGCATGATCGGATAATTGCGCATCAAACCACTGATGAATGGCGGTAAGCAGTTTTTGCTGTTTTGTGGCATAGGTGATTTGCGCGCCGTCAGGCAGGTCTTGATAGTCAATTTGCAGGTCACCTTGTTTGGCTTGTTTCAATTCAGCTAAGCCCGGCATGGCGCCACCATGAATTTTGGCGGAATTAGCAAAGTCGCCTTGTTTGAATTCATTGGCAATTTTAGACAGATGCTCACGGATCAATTTGATCTGTTGCGTATTGGCTTTATCTTTAACGATCACTTGCTGTATGCCACCATTCGCTATTTTAGAAAAAACATGGGTGGTTTCATCTAACGCAAAAGGCATAACATGCGCACCACGCGCGGCGACTTCATCTAACCGCTGTTCACTGGCGGTGGCTGGGCGAATTTGATACGTTGCATGGCAGGCAGTGCATTTGCCCATTGTAGTGCTGAGTTGTTGTAACGTGTGTTTAGGGTCTTTTAAAGCCAGCGCATCGGCAGCAATTTTATCGAATTCTTTGTGCATTGGCATACCCAGTTGCATAAAGGCTTTAGGCAATACCTCATGCAGTGGGTTTTCTGCTTGGTGTTTCATCTCAAAGCCTAACGCACGCGCGGATGTGGCTACCGCCTGCATGTCATCTTTAGCCAGTGCACCCAGAATATCTTGTGTACCTGCCAGTAGTTCCCGCATTTCAGTCAAAATGTGATTACGTTGAGGTTCGGTTAGACTGAGGATTTGACGGTTATCAGTCGTTTCTGCGAAAGCGGAAGTGGCGAAAAACGCCAGTAGAGATAGGGTAAATTTATTAAGCGTGTGCATAATGATATCCTGTTTAATAAGCGGTTATTCAAAATGAAAATAAAGTGTGCCTAAAGCTAATATATAACTATAGCCAGAATCATGCCAATAGTATAAAAAAGTTAAGCTAATGAATTTAAACAATAAAAATAAGGGTTTAAAGGGTTTGCTTTTATAGAAGTTTCATTTTTTGTTGCTATGAAACTGCTAATGAAACACTCAAGACTTTGTGAAACAATTTTTTACGGCTTAACCTCACTCTGGGCGCATAGGTACCTACACAAGTTTCAAAGCACGTCAACAGAGTCTGGATGAGTGATTCATATTTTTTAGATAAAAGCAACACACCATGTAATAATGCCCCGCCATTAATTATTTTTTAAGGAAGCACCTGATGAAATGCCAACACCTGCCTTTACTCCTACTCGCCTTAAGCGGCGTGGCTGAAGCCAACCTGATCGACCGTGGCAATGGCCTGATCTATGACCAAGACTTTAACATCACCTGGCTGGCGGATGCCAATTATGCCAAAACTTCTGGATTCGATGCTGATGGGGTTATGGACTGGCAAACCGCCAACACTTGGGCGGCTAACTTCACCTACGGCGGCTACAGCGATTGGCGCCTGCCCACCACCCCGGATGCCGATTCAAGTGTCGGCTACAACCAAACCAGCAGTGAACTGGGGCACTTATTTTTACACTGAACTGGGTGGGGTAGTCGGGCAATCTATTGGCAGCACGCACAATGCCAACTACACCCTGTTCAGCAACATCCAAGACTCTGTGTACTGGTCAGGTACGGAGCTTGCGGCTGAAACTAGTTACGCATGGAACTTCGATACCACTGATGGCAACCAGATCAACTACACTAAGGATAACCAGTTGTACGCCTCGGCAGTTCGCCCCGGCGATGTTGCCGTGGTGCCAGTACCGCCTGCGGTTTGGTTGCTTGGCAGTGGTTTATTGGGGTTGCTGGGCTTAAGGCGTCGCGGCAACATCGGGTAATTTGGTGCTTCGGGTTATTCGGTACTTTTGGGGGTTGATTGTGTAGGGTGCATTAGCGATAGCGTAATGCACCATCATGGCTATACAATCATAAGCTGATTTTTTGCATAAAGGCGTTTGCAAATGCGGTTTGAATGGGATGAACTAAAAAATCAGCTAAATCGAAAAAAAACATGGTGTTTCTTTTGAACAGGCGCAAACAGCGTTTGATGATCCCATGCATATTTCTAGGCTTGACCACCGCTTTAGTTATTTTGAGGAGCGCTGGATTAGGGTTGTTGCCCATTTATTTTTTTCTGATGAGGGTGAGGAAATCATTAGGATTATTTCGGCAAGGCCTGTTAACCCTAAAGAGAGGGCTGATGATTATGATTTCAGTAATGGGATACGGGGTCGGTTTTATCAGTCTAAAAAAGTGAGTGCAACTATTCAAATTGATAATGATGTTTTACTGTTTTTGAAAAAACAAGCCAGTGAAAAACATACTGAATACCAATTATTGATTAATGCCCTACTGCGAGATTATATGCGTGGGACGATTAATCTTTAAAGACGGCGTACGCAGTTATTTCAAAAACCGCCCTTGGGAAACTGGGGGCGGTTTTTTTTATGTTAGGATGCCGATAAATGCCTAAATCACGCAATCCAACATCCTATAAAAGAGAAGACATGAATACGATGATTGAAGCGAGAATTACCCATAACCCACGCCAATGCGGCGGTAAGCCCTGTGTTCGCCACATGAGAACATGGCTGGTCGGGGTTTGAAAACCCCGCCACGCTCGGTATTGAATTTAAACAAATTACACCTTGCCGATTAATAATAGGCCTCCAGAAAGTAGCCCTCCCTCGAATACCTGAACTGAATTCCTCCTACCTCGCGAAACTTCCCTGTAATTTTGCACAGCTTACCCTGCAATTCATATTGTGTTCATTGTTGATTTGCGATAGTAACGCATCCTTAGAATTGTCATTCCAGCAATATACCCCAGTTTAAATTCATCAGCTTAGCGTATAGGTATGGTTATCAAATATCATCACGTCAATAAATGATTTTAATTGCGGTAAAAAGCTGGAATTCCATCTTGAAGTTACTAAGGCCATGCAAGAAAAATTCTTTTCACCATTAAAAGGACATTATTCATGAAACATTTACAACACTATTTACTGCTATCCATGGCAATGATTGCCTATCCTGGCGTAAATGCCCATGCCCAAAATACGCATTCATTTAAACTTGGTTTTGAAGGGGGATATTACGATTACCGAGAATCTGGCTTAATGGAAAACGTCGGGGGACTCTACGGTGGCTTTGGTGAATATAAACTGCATATTGGTGAGATGAGTTCATTTTTGCCAGACACCTTTATGTTAGAAAGCAACATCAAAGGTGGATCGGCAGACTATTCTTCCAATGGAACGGGAAGTCTTGATGGCGTTGGTCATTTTTTAGGCGAAGGCAGAGTATTAATGGGTAAACAGTTTCAGGCAAGCAATTCCATCAAGCTAATCCCTTTTTTAGGATTCGGCTACCGTTATTTAAATACCGAAAATACCGGCAAGCTAACCACAACAGGTCATAGGGGTTACGAACGTGAATCCAATTATCTATACATTCCAATCGGATTAAAAATGAACACCGAATTTAATCAAGATTGGGGGTTAGATGTCGCTGCCGAATACGATGTTTTTGTCGATGGTGAACAAAAATCCCATTTCAATGCTGTTCGGTCAGATTATCCTGATGCCGTCAACCAACAAAGTAAAGGTTACGGCGTGCGCGCGTCAATAGACTTGACTAAAAAAACCGATTCCGTGGGATTTTTAGTCGGAACCTATATACGCTGGTGGGATATTGGTAAATCAAATGTAGAACAAAATGGAATCTTTCGCGGTGGTTATGAACCTAAAAACCAAACATTGGAAGCTGGCATCAGGGCAGGAATAACATTTTGATTATAGAGTGCCTGACCGAAAAAGCCGTTTTTAAAAATAAGCGCCCCCAAATTCTGTAGTGAATTTTGCGATTGAGCATTTATAGCATTCAAAAAAAGAACGTAATCTTAGTTCGTATCGGACAGTGAGTTTTTGAATAAGGAATGCTGTCCGCTGGTTAATGCACGCATAAACGCCACTAAATCCGCTTTTTCTTGTGGCGTTAAATGCAGTTGAAAAATTTCTGTGTCGATAAAGCGGCTTCCTTGCTCAGAACGGTTGCCGCCTTTATCATAATGCTCAACCACTTCTGCTAAGGTTTTGATGCTGCCATCGTGCATATACGGTGCGGTGAAGGCGATATTCCTTAACGTCGGCGTTTTAAATTTGCCAATATCTGCAATTACCTTGGTGACATTAAAGCGTCCCAGTTCGGAACGTTGCGCGTCGGTCAACGGAAAGTCATCGGGATTTTCACCACGGTTTACCGCAACTATAAAATCATCTAAAACAGGCGTTAAGCGTTTAAAGCCTACGCCGACATTGTAAAAACGGTTGTCAGTGAATAAGGCATTGTTCCAAGAGATTTCGTGGCAGACCAAGCAATTGCCTTTGCGCTTGAAAATTCCTAAGCCCCGTTCAGCACTGATTGACATTGCCGAGTGATCGCGTCCAAACAAATAGCGGTCAAACGGTGAATTACCCGTAATCAAGGTGCGTTCATAGCTGGCAATCGCTTTTGTTACCTGATTAATCGTAATTTGGTCTGCGGATACGCCAAACACGGTTTGAAATTGTTTTTGATAGCTTGCATCGTTTTGAATGACCGTCACAATGGCTTGGTGATTGCTTAAGCCATGTTCAATGGGATTGGTAAACGGCCCTAACGCTTGTGTTTCTAGGCTATTGGCGCGACCATCTAAAAATAAGGTGTCAAAAAAGGCGGCATTCACCACGGTCGGGGCATTGCGCGTACCGGTTTGTCGGTTGAGTCCTTCCGCGACTGGCAGCCCGTCAGTAAAAGCTTTGTCTGAATGATGGCAACTGGCGCAACTCACTGTGCCATCGGCACTAAAGCGTTTCTCATTAAACAAGGCATTGCCTAAGGCGATTTTTTCAGCAGATTGCGGATTATCGTTAGGAATGTTTAAGGGCGGTAAACCTAATGTTTGATCGGCTAAGGCGTTGCTTGAAACAATGAGTCCTAATAATAGTTTTAAGATCAATCGCATAAAGTCACCTCATCATAAAGCTTAAAAAGCATATTCAATCCCTAACCACACATTATTATTTTTAACATTCTGGTTCTCGGTGGTTAATTTCCGGCTGCCGTGTTGCCAACCTAATTTAACGGTGGTGGCTTTATCCAGTTCATACAGCAGCTCAATCTCACCCTGAAAAAGATTTTCCGCCGCGCTGTGATGCTCGTCATTAAGATATTGGCTAGTGAAATCGTTCTTTTCATAATCAACAATGAACACGCCACTTAAGCGCTCTAACAAACGAATCTTTAATTCCGCTGAGGCATAGTGGTTGACATAAGAAATGTCGTCATCAATGTTGATCGCCTTTTGGTGATCAGCCACGCCATGCTCATAGTGATAACCCAGTAATAGTTCTACGTCTGGGCTAATAGCCCATTCAAGGTGTGGGCCTATCGTCCAAAATTGTGTATCGCGATGCTCAAAAGGCGCATTGTAACGGCGCAGCCCATAACGACCCAATAAGCGTACGGTTAAGTGATGCGTTAATGCCTGATCTAAATGCAACGACCAAAAATGATTATTCAGTTTTTCGTCTTGTTCAGATTCCTCAACACCTGCTTGTCTTAAAACGTTTTTCCCTAAAAAAAGATCGGGTACAAAATTGTAATCTAAGCTTACTTTAGTGTCGGTCGCGAAGGTCTGTGATAATTTAAATTCGTATAAACCGTGTGAAAAAGCGGATTGATCAACAAATATATAGCCACCTGCCTCCGCTGAAGCGGTTAGTTCACCTAAAGCATTATTGCCTGACCATTCAAGCGCAGCGCTAGGTTCGTAAATAAAGTCACCGCCTTGGTTGGGTCTATCAACCACGGGTTGTGTGGGATCATCTTTAAGTGAAAGTCGCCGTGTGACTGAGAATAGCGCCACATCATCGGTGTAATACATACCGGTATCAAAGGTTGTTTTCCAATCCGCTTGTACACTGGCACTCATCATGGTCATGCCCATAAAAAGAGCCGTTTTATTCGCATAAAACGGCATGAGCGCATTTAAGTAATTTGTTTTAAGGCAAATCTGCATTCTTTGCAGGGTTAATTTTTGGGATGGACTCATCTTCATTTGATTGAGGTATTTTTTCTTCATTGCCCAGTAAAGATACGATATAAAATCCAATCGTTAAGCCCGGTATTGCCCCCATCATCAGCGGCATCGCAAAGGGGACGTCGTGGGGATCACGCAAATTCATTTGAAAAAATGCCGAAAGCGTATTAAATATAAAATCGATCATGGTCATTCTCCGGTATTGTCAAGCTCACGCTCATACTATTGATGTACCTAAACGCATTGTATTTTTGTAAGCCGTTAAAAAAAACCAGCGATGACAATAAAACCAAGGCCACCGCCACCGCTGGTTTGAAATGTGTATGATTAATACACAACAAGGGGAAACAGCACTTACTTTGCTTCTTTAACGTCAGGCATATCTTGCACAATCATGACGTAGGGTTCGCCTAACGGAAATTTATCTTCCGGTTTTTGAAAATAAACCACTTTGCCGTAGGTTTCATGAATTGCCGGCAAAATTTTCTCGGCTTCTGCTTTGCTTAAATCAGGGAACGTCGCGCAAGCCCTGCCAACTTCGGTTTTATGGTAGTGCCAGTAATGTTTTTCTTTTGCGGGCAAGGTGTTGTATTGCGCGGTGGTGATGATGTACTCAAAGCCCATCGGTTTGTCTTGGTCTTTCATGCCGTTGGAGAACATTAAACAGACCAAGGTGCCATCATCATAAGCCTTGCAATGGTGATGCACGATGGCGTGCAATTTAGGGTCGTCGGCGCTAAACACATCCGGTTTTAAATGCCTGATTGCTTGGATATGCAGATCATTAAAGCCCATGACATTGGGATGTTCGGTTTGATGCGGATTGAGTGTTTCGTTATATCGTTTAGGCTCTACTGCTGAGCTGATTGCATGACTATGGTTGTGTTCAGCTTCGACGGCTGGTGGTGCAATTACTGTATTTATGCCAGTGCTGGCACAGCCTGTAGCAAGTGAAATTAATGTCATAGCGAGTAATAATCTTGGTTTCATGGGTATATCCTTCCAGAGGTATGTAGTTGTTTATAATTTTCGACTACGAGTAGTCTTTATAGTCACATATTTATTAATGCCAGAATCATGCCAATCACATAGAAACATAGCAAGTAATTGAATTAAAACAATAAATTTTTATTTAAAAAGTGCTTTCACGCGCGATAATGTTTCACATAATGATTCAGTGAAACTTGAGTATGTGTCATTTATCCGCTTATGAAACGATTTTATGTAACAACGACTTTTTGGGAAATCATGCGCAATCAATGCAATTGCGCTGCTTAAGAGAATTGTTGGTGGCTAAGCGAGGAGGAAGGGGGGAACTATGGTCAGTTTATTTGAAACGTATGCTATGGCCGTGAACAAGTGTGTTTAATGCACATATTGTTTTTTTTCTGGTAACGCGGTATTTAATCGGCGTTATGTCAATGACGTGCAGTGAAAGATCGACGAAGTAATGGAATAATTAAAAGTGTTCTACTCGATATTCAATTCAAAAACTTTGCGTGTAAGGGTGTTTCTACCATACCCTAAAAGGGTTGCAGCCTCGTGTTTTTTACCTTGCGTATAAGTTAACGCCGCTTGAATCAAAATTGTTTCTACTTGATTAATAATGTGTTTTGCAATTTCTGGGTTTTGTTTGATTAAGTGCTGATCTACTGCTGTCCGCAATAAGTTTTCCCAATTCAGGTTGGAGGATGGGTTTTTATCGGTACCCGTTTCGGTCAGTTCCGGGGGCAGTTCATTGCGATGAATTTCACGTCCAGCCGCCATGACTGTCAACCAGCGGCAGGTATTTTCCAGTTGCCGGACATTCCCCGGCCAAGTTAGGGTGCTTAAAAAACTTTCCGCCTCGAGGGTCAGGGTTTTTACTTCCGTATTCAATTCGCTGGCGGCGACACTTAGAAAATGTTGCATAAGCAGTGGAATGTCTTGGCTGCGCTCCCGTAACGGGGGGATGTGGATGCGGATCACATTTAGCCGATGAAATAAGTCTTCTCTAAAGCGCCCTTGCGTCACCAAGGTTTCAAGATTCTGATGGGTGGCGGCAATAATGCGCACATCAACTTTTACCGAGGCGTAGGCGCCTACGGGGTAAAATTCACCATCTGCTAGCACCCTTAGTAAGCGGGTTTGCAATTCTGCCGGCATGTCGCCGATTTCATCTAAAAACAGTGTACCTCCGTCGGCCTGCTCGAAGCGTCCGGCACGTCGGGCTTGTGCGCCGGTAAAAGCGCCTTTTTCATGACCGAACAGTTCTGATTCCATGAGATCTTTAGGAATCGCTGCCATGTTTAAGGCGATAAAAGGTTTGCTGTTGCGTGGACTGTGGCGGTGCAAAGCTTTGGCAACCAGCTCTTTGCCAGTTCCCGATTCGCCGTTAATCAACACGGTGATATGTGAACGCGCCAAGCGACCAATGGCACGAAAAACTTCTTGCATGGCAGGCGCTGCGCCGATGATTTCTGGGGTGGTCTCTGGTGGCGGTGGCGGTTGTCCTTGTTGTTGGCGCTGTCTGCCGTGCGTACAGGCACGTTTGACCAGGGCAACCATTTCCTGAATGTCAAACGGTTTGGGTAAGTACTCGAATGCGCCTTCATGAAAAGCTGAGACCGCGCTTTCCAGGTCGGAATGCGCGGTCATGACGATCACCGGTAAATTGGGGTAATTACGTTGTACCATTTTTAACAGTTCGATGCCGTCGATATCGGGCATGCGAATATCGGTTAATAAGGCATCGGGTAATTCTTTGCTTAAGGCCTCCAATAAGGGTTTGGCGTGTGCAAAACTGCGGCTGTTGATGGCGGCTTTTTGTAGGGCTTTTTCAAGAACCCAACGAATCGAGTTGTCATCATCAATAATCCAGATGTTATCGGCTGCCATCATGTCCATTCTCCAGGGGTAAATAAATTGAAAACACGGTATTGCCCGGCTCGCTAGTGCATTCGATCAAGCCATTGTGGTGATTGATCAGGGATTGCGCAATCGACAGCCCTAAACCAGTGCCTTCAGCACGTCCGGTAATCATGGGATAAAAAATCTGGTGCATCATCTCTGGCGCTATGCCTGGGCCGTTATCCATAATATCAATGCGTAAGGTCAGGCGATAGCGTTTGCGCCCGATGGTCATTTGCCGGTGAATGCGGGTTTTAAGGGTGATGATTCCTTGTTTATCAATGGCTTGTAGGGCGTTACGGACAATGTTCAGTAGCGCTTGGATCAGTTGATTTTTGTCGGCGATAATGTCCGGGATACTCGGGTCATAGTCGGTACGGATGTTAATATTTCGGCTGGTTTCCGCTTGTACCAGCGTGCGAATGCGCTCCAGCACTTCATGAATATTAATCGCACTTTTTTGGGGCGGCTTATTAGGGCCGAGCATTTTGTCCATCAAGCCTTGCAAGCGATCTGATTCGGCAATAATGATTTGAGTATATTCTTTTAACTCTGGATCGGTTAGCTCCATGTCCAGTAATTGTGCGGCACCGCGGAGGCCACCCAGCGGATTTTTGATTTCATGTGCAAGGCCGCGCACCAGCATTTTGGCGGTATGTTGTTGCGCCAAGAGCTGTTCTTCTTTGGAAATCCGTAAATGCCGGTCTAGCTGTTGTAATTCCACTAGGATGCCGCTGGTTTGCGTATTATCCAATAAAGGCGTGACGCTGAAGTTGGTGGTTATAAGCTGATTATTTAACCGTAAGCTCAGTTCTCGATTTATTAAGGCTTCATTGGTTTTTAGGCAGTTGGCGAGATCACTGATGAAAGTGTTATCGTGGCTGAATAATTCGTTAGCCGTAAAGTTGGTCAGATGCCTGGCGCTGTCACCGAACATGACTTCGCCCGCGGTGTTGATATAAACCAGCTTTAGCCTGGTATCAAACAGTAGTATGGCTTCATTGAGATTGTCGAGTATTTTTTTATGCACGATAAGTGTCAGGTTTAATTAAGACTGGATTTATCTAAAGGATAAGCAATTTAAACGCCAACTTTTTATTTTAGGATAAATAGTGGTCAAAACACCCTTACTGGCTCGCTATGGCGGGACATCATGGCTATTAATAAGTTTTTTAGTGTCTCTAAGGAGAATTGGAAAAAAGCGGTGCGGATTTTAAAAGTCGCACCATACAGGTGCGAATCGTTGCTTTGCTTTGATTATCAGTGTGCGTGACTGCTTCAAAATGACGCTTTTTAGGCTTACAAGGCCTGATGCTTTATTTTAGCGCAACGTTTGCAACGAGAAAGGGTCATTAAGCGACCCTGTTTAACGTCAAATTGCGATTCATTTAAAATTTCCCATAAATGAAAGCCGCTTCGACATAAGGTATTGCCTTTATGGATTGCAGCGGTTTTAGGTTTTTTAAACGCAATTAGGTCACCCATAGCGGGCTATCTTGTCAGCCATGTTCATTTTTTAGCGATAGTTGCCCAAGCGGTTGTCCAGGCTTGTGCTTGGTAACTGGAGGCGGATTTTTCCAGAGAACCGTTTAAAATCATGCTTAGCATGGTATTGATAATGCCGAAAAAGTAACTGTAGGCGAGGGCGGCATCGATATTGCGAATTTCGCCTTCTTTTGCCGCAATCACAAAAATTTTTTTGATTTTAATAAACGCGGGGGTTTCTAAAAGCGGTTTTTCTTCCGGTAAAAATTCATTAATTTTCAGCAGTAATAAAAACCGCATGACATCCGGTGCATCTTCGGTAAGCTTGAATAATAAATTAACCGTTTCGCGAAGTTGTTCTGTTGGCTTGCGGTTTCTACGTCGAATATCATCAATTGAAATATTTAAACTGTCTATGATGTTGCCGTAAAGTTCATTGGCAATCGTCTGTTTGTTTTTAAAATGCTGATAGATACCATTACTGGTTTTAATATTAGCGGCTTCTTTTATATCCGTTAAGGAAGTATTAAAAAAGCCTTTTTGTGCAAACAATTTTAAAGATAATAATAATATCTCATCTTTGCTGGGGTTTTTTTGGGGGGGGGTGTGTTGTTCCTGATCCATTATTTTTTATGTTCAGCTATTTCAATATGCTGTTTTCAGTGTGTGTTTTTAAAATGCGTCAATCTTTTGCAATTGCAGTCATCGCGGCGCTGAGATAATTCATCATCGACCATAATGTTAATGCTGCGGCTAGATACAAAAGTCCGAAACCGATTGTTTTAGTTGGCATTCCTGCCAGATCTTCCCTATACAACAGAAAACCGATTGCCAGCATTTGGACACTGGTCTTCCATTTACCTACTGATGAAACTTTTACTTTGGCACGTTCCCCAATTTCTGCCATCCATTCGCGCAATGAGGCGATGGTAATCTCGCGACCGATAATAATCGCAGAAGGTATGGCAACGTAGGGGGTTGCTTCTTGCCCTACAATTAAAACTAACACAATGGTCACCATTAATTTATCGGCAACAGGATCTAAAAAAGCCCCAAATGAGGTTTCAAGACCCATTTTTCTGGCTAAATAACCGTCTAACCAATCGGTAATGCCGGCAAGTAAAAAAATACCAGTACACGCTATATTGGTAAACGCCCAGGGTAAATAAAATACAATCACCAGTAAAGGTATTAGCGCAATGCGTAATAAGGTTAAATAAGTGGGTATATTATATTCAAGCGCCATCTTGCCGGTGAAATAGTTCGTAAATGCGTTGAGCCAATGGCTTACTGATGCCGTTTATACTACAGAGTGCGTCCACACTTGCCCGGGCAATGCCCTGTAGGCCGCCAAATTGTTTTAATAAGCTTTGGCGACGTTTGGGGCCTAATCCTACAATACCTTCTAAAACAGACTGCTGCTTGGCTTTGCCGCGTCGTTGGCGATGTCCGGTAATCGCAAAGCGGTGTGCTTCATCCCGAATATGCTGTATTAATAATAATCCACTCATGCCGGGTTTTATATCCAAAGGTTGCTCTCGATCCACCAAAATGATCTTTTCCATGCCTGCTTTTCGATCAGCTCCTTTTGAAACACCGACTATCATAACATTATTTATCCCTAATTCAGTTAATGCCTTTTGTGCGGCACCGACTTGTCCCTTGCCACCATCAATAAACAAGAGGTCTGGCAGAAGATGCTCCCCTTGTTGCAAGCGTTTAAAACGGCGGCTAATGGCTTGCTGCATGGCGGCATAATCATCGCCTGCGGTAATGCCAGTAATATTAAAGCGTCGATAAGCAGATTTTAGCGGCCCTTCCTGATTGAACACCACGCAGGAAGCGACGGTTTGATCCCCCTGCGTGTGGCTAATGTCAAAACATTCCATGCGTTCAGGGAGGCTTTTTAAATTAAGAAGGCTTTGTAAGCTGCTTAAGCGCTCGGCGACACTGTGCTTGTCCGATATTTTTTGGCTTAAGCAATTCTCGGCATTAGTTTGTGCCATCTGTAACCATTTTTGCCGCTCCCCACGCACATTGGGGCTAATGGTGACTGAATGTTGTGCCTGCTTGGTGAGTACTTCACATAGTAATTCGGTTTCTGGGGGTAAGTGGCTAACAATCAACTCATAAGGCAATTGCTTTTCCAGATAATATTGCGCGATAAATGCTTGTAAAATGTCTTCAGGGCTATAGCTGTCGTTGATTTTTGGGAAGAAGGATTTGCTGCCTAAACTTTGGCCATGGCGAATAAAAAACACTTGTACACAGGCGATACCTGTTTGTGTTGCACAGGCGAGAATATCAATATCGCCTTGTTCACCCGGCACAAAATATTTTTCCATAATTGAGCGCAAACGCACAATTTGGTCTCGATAGCTTGCGGCCTGTTCAAATTCAAGGGCGGTAGAGGCTTGCTCCATTTTAGCAATGCGTTGCGCAATTAACTGATTGCCTTTGCCTTCCAGAAATAATTGTGTGTCCAGTAAGTCTTGCGCATAGCTGACCTGATCGACCATGCCGACACACGGCGCTTTACAGCGCCCGATTTGATGTTGCAAGCAAGGGCGGGAGCGATGCTTGTAAAAAGTATCATCGCATTGCCGTATTAAAAACATTTTTTGCAATAATTTTAGACTTTCTCGAACGGCATTGGCGCTGGGATAAGGTCCGTAATATTTGCCCGGTTTTTTCTTAGTGCCTCGGTGAATGGTGATTTGGGGGAAAGCATGAGTCGTTGAAATGTAAATGTAAGGGTACGATTTATCATCTCGTAAGCAGATGTTATAGCGTGGCTTATGATGTTTAATTTGCTGGCTTTCAAGAATTAAAGCCTCGCCTTCGGTATGCGTGATGGTAATGTTGATAGCGGCAATTCGGCTAACCATCGCACGCTGCTTTGAAGTTGTATTAGGATTTCTAAAGTAACTGGCCACCCGATTTTTAAGATCTTTAGCCTTGCCGACATAAATGATTTCACCCAACGCATCTAGCATTTTATAAACGCCAGGCCGATGTGTCAGGTTTTTTAAAAATGCTTGTGCATCGAACAAAAGCGCTGTTTGATTAGGGGTTATGGATTCATTCACAGTGAAAAACAGGCTATTAAAATTAAGCGGTATGCTGTTGTGTATTTTAACGGGTATCGTTCTGCTTGCAGCAATTGAGGGAAAATACCCTAAATATCCTTGAGCCTGAGCAGTATAAACAATACCCACCTAAATTTCGTTGAAAAAATAAAATAATGATTGACGTTGTTTTAAATAATCGCTATTATGTGAGGCTCTTCAAGGGTGCTTTTAATCGAAAAATAGCAAACTCAAATGAAGTTAATCGGGGTGTAGCGCAGTTTGGTAGCGCGCCTGCTTTGGGAGCAGGATGTCGGGAGTTCGAATCTCTCCACCCCGACCACTTTGCGTTTGTAGCTCAACCGGATAGAGCACCGGCCTTCTAAGCCGGGGGTTGCAGGTTCGATTCCTGCCAAGCGCACCATCAAGTCATGCCTCATTATGGTGATCGTAGCTCAGTTGGTAGAGTCCCGGATTGTGATTCCGGTTGTCGCGGGTTCGAGCCCCGTCGTTCACCCCATAAGTCAATAAATTGTACTGCTTTTTTTATTCCCCCTCTGGTTATTCCTCAAATTTAAGCAGTTGTTAACAGCATTTTACCTGTCGCGTGTTTTGACTGGGCATTGTTAGTTTTTAAAAAAATTATCCATAATCATTGGTAGCGTTCAGGCACCAAAGTAGCTATTAAGGCCATTTTGTTTCGTGGAAGCTTAATCTCGGCTATTATCAATTCGATTTTTTGGGGCAGGGCTTTGACGCTCTCTGAGTCCAGAAGCCCTCACTTACCTTGGCTTAAAGGCAATGACATAATTGCGTGATAGCGAGAAACAAGAGCGGCTAAAGCGATGATCAGAAGATAATTGCCAGAGATTATCTCTGTGGGTTTATGGTTTTATTGAGCTTAAGGTATTGTAGAATTTTCGGCGTTGCGCAAGTGGCAGGTTTTTAGACAACCCTCATGCTGTCGACGTGCGGATAAGCGCTTGCTTAAATGCTGTGGATTGCCAAAATTTAGCTATACGTTGGTAAGCGAGTCGATGTTCAGGGTTTTGGATGCACCAGACGTTAAAAGCAGCCTCTATTTTGGGCGCTACGGGTGTATTGCGGAGGTGGGTAAACCACTCCAGAGCCTCAAGGTTTATTTGGCTTATTAGTGGCAAAGCATCTTCTGCTATGGTCTCTGATAAAGGGTTG
>JABFRM010000035.1 GCA_013141155.1 Methylococcaceae bacterium
TTACTAAGTTACGCCTCCACCAGTTTCGCAGAATATTCAAGAGTATCCAATACAGGCAATGCCATCCCTGCTTCCACTGCTTTGGGCACAAACGCCGACGATTGGGCATGTACTTATGACAGCAGTACCCAACTTATCTGGGAAATCAAAACCACCGATGGTGGTTTGCGCGACATTAAATGGAATTATTCCTGGTTTAATGCTGATCCAGCACTTAATGGCGGCTTTGCAGGCCTTGCCAATGGCGGCAATTGTTTGGATGGTAACCGTTGCGATACGGAAAGCTATGTCCGCCAAGTAAATGCGCAAGGTTTATGCGGGGCAAACGATTGGCGGTTGCCAACTGGGGATGAGTTGGTCGCACAGGGTTTCCGTGAGCCATTTTTTATTAATGCTAAAAATCAAGATATTACCAAAGGATTTTGGTCTGCTACAACAGACTACAATCCAGAAAGGGCGATTTTAAGCTTGCCATTTGGTAATGCCTATGCCGGAACCGGACACAAAGGCGATCAGCACGGTGTTTTGCTGGTTAAAAATAGACAAGGTTTTAAACCCATTGATTTTAAAGAAACGCAGTACCGAATTGAAAACTTGACTTTTAAAACCCCTAGCAGCATAAAACTTGCGCCAGACGAAACGCTATTTGTAGCTGATAGCTTTAATCAACGCATCGTTAATTTTAGCCAAGATGGCGCTGAGATTAGGTCATTTGGTCATTTTAACTTTGATGCTCAGCAATACCCGCCAGCGTTTATGGCGTTCGCGCCCGATGGTACGCTATATGTGGACGATAGCGGCAACAAACGCATCCAACGCTTTAAAACAGATGGCTCGTTGCTATCCACCTTTAACAAACCGATTGACAGCCCGGTGCTGGATATGGGTTTTACCGAAAATGGTGGTTTTTTAGTGCTCTCCGCAAATCACGCGCAGCAATTTAAAGCGGATGGTTCAGTGAGCTGGGCTTTTAAATATGGCGAGCCTTTTACCCTGCCATCATCGCCCTATTTTTTTACGCGAGGGTTAGAGCGCGCGATGATTACAGCGGATGGTACGGTGTATCTTTTAGGCGTTGGGACGAATGTCGGCACGATGGTGACACGGACTTTTTCGTTAATTCATTTAAAGGCGGATGGCACTTTAATGGATGAAACCCCTGCTTGTTGTGCTAATAATTATGCGGGCAATATCATCTTTCCTAGCCTTGATGTCATTACTAAAGCGGGTGTGAAGTTTGTTTTAGTGAAATATGTCGATCATACTGACATTCAAAAACTATCGCCCAACATCCCTGAATATACTTATGTATCGAATACGGGTACGGTTATTTTTGAAAATATTACTGTCGGGGATGAACATTATTGGGTGCAATTGCAAGATCAGGGTGGCTATCAATTTAAGGTGATCAAGGCTTATCCCATAAAACCAGAAGTGGAAAATAAAACCTCGGTTTATGATGCGGTAACAGGCTGGGTTACACTGCCTAAAGTTGCCGCAGAGGGTCTTTACTACGAAGTTATATTAGAACGCTTGCCTAATGGCTTATTTAGCGTGAAGTCACTAAAAAATATCGCTTCGTGACCTCAGGTCACCGCGCCTATATAGAGTCCATTTTTCAATATAGGCGCGATAAGCCACTAGCGTAAGGTTGTTGCTACAATATTTTTTCCACATATTGCACCAGCATTTGGACACTTTTTTGCCCCCGATATTCATTAACATCCAGCTTATAGGCAAGCTTAAGTTTGCGAATGCCCAGCCATTGTTCCGCTTGCTCAATATAAAAAGCAATTGCATCAATCAATAAATCACTGCCCTGTTTTCTTAACACTAACTTTAAATGTTGCCCGCCAAGAACTCTGGCCTGAACAACGTCAAATTCACCATTGAATATTGGCTCAGGAAACATTTGCCCCCAGGTGCCGGCATTGGCTAAACGTTCAGCAAATTCAATACAGACATGCTGCTCATCTAATTCACCATCCGAATACACTTTTTGTTCTAAATCAACTTGTTTTAAACGCTCTCTGACCATCGCATCAAAGGCCAAGGCAAATGCTGGGTAGTCGTGCATTTTAAGGCTCAACCCTGCCGCCATGGCATGCCCGCCAAATTTACTGAGTATTTTAGGATGTGCTGCCGCCAAATCGCTTAATACATCGCGTATATGCACGCCAGGAATAGAGCGGGCTGAACCTTTAATTTCATCTTTGCCACTGGGTGCAAAAGCGATAACAGGGCGATGCAACCGATCTTTAATGCGCGAGGCGAGAATACCAATAACCCCTTGATGCCACTCCTGATCATATAAACACACGCCTGCCGGCAAATGCGCTTCGTCAAATGCTTTCATCTCTTTCAGTAAGCCCATCGCCTCAGCTTTCATCTGTCCTTCGACTTCACGACGATCTTTGTTTAACTCATCCAGTTGTAAAGCAATTTGCTTGGCTAAGTCAGCGTTCTCAGTCAATAGGCATTGAATACCTAAAGACATATCATCCATGCGTCCGGCAGCATTCAATCTTGGCCCTAGCGAAAACCCCAGATCTGATGCCGATAGCGTCGCCATACTGCGGCCTGAAATCAGTATCAATTCCTGTAATCCTGGACTGCTACGCCCCGAACGAATTCTTAACAAGCCTTGATGCACCAAAACCCGATTCAGTTGATCTAAAGCCACTACATCGGCAACCGTACCCAAGGCCACATAATCCAGTAATTGTGCCAGATTAGGTTCAGGCAGTTGTTGTTGCACAAACCAATTGTTTTCCCGTAACCGGCTACGCAGCGCCATCAATACATAAAATATCACCCCGACACCCGCTAGATTTCGGCTGGGAAATTCATCTCCAGCTAAATTGGGATTAACAATGGCATCAGCGGCTGGTAATTCATGTCCCGGTAGATGGTGATCCGTTATCAGTACTTTAATTCCCGCAGCATTTGCAGTCTTTACGCCATCAATACTCGAGATGCCATTATCCACCGTAATAATCACATCGGGTTGTTGTGAACGCGCGAGTTCAACAATTTCAGGCGTTAAACCATAACCATACTCAAAACGATTCGGCACAATAAAATCGACTTGCTTTAACCCCAATAAGCGCAGGCCTTTTAACGCAACAACACAACTGGTGGCGCCATCAGCATCAAAATCAGCCACAATCGTGATACGCTGCTGCTGATTTAATGCCGTTATTAATTCCGTAACCATTTTTTCCATCCCTGATAACAACCAAGGAGAGGGTAATTTCGAGAGGCCTCGATCCAGTTCATCCAGATGACGAATCCCGCGACTCAGGTAAATACGCTTAAGAATCGGATCCATCACCCCTAATTGATCCGAAACTTTAGGTATTGGACGCGCTAAAATAGCTTTTTTTATACCTTGGTAATACATACATATCCAGGGTTAAGACGTTGTTAACCATATTAAAATTTTGTTGACCCACCCTAAGCCGCCTTTTTTTGATAGGGAGGAATGGCGGGGCTATGTTATTAACATCTTCCTTTCTTAGTAACGCACACGCAATAAATCGGCATCTGTTTTTAAGCTTAAAACCGCCGGTAGCTGAATGATAAAGCCTGCACCAATGGTGCGGGTATTATCAACCCAAATGGCGCCACCGTGTTCTTCGATAATTTTCTTTACAATCGCCAAGCCTAAACCAGTACCTTTGGTTTTGGTGGTGATATACGGCTCAAAAATATTATCCACCTGCCCTTCCTGAAGCCCTAAGCCATTATCATAAAAGGCTAACTCAACCAGGATGGTTTCATTTCTGTGAACTTGCTTAAGCACGCAATCAATCTCCGTTGCTTCCGCTTCCAGCGCATTTTTGATTAGGTTATGCAACACTTGCCGAATGCTGACCGGATCTACTTTAACTTCAGGTAAATCGGTGGCAATAACGGTGTTAAAAGTCACCTGCGCCTGCAATAAATATAACTGCAAAACCTCTTGCACTAAATTCGCCAGATTAAGTTGCTGTAAATGTTTTTTAGACGGTTTGGCATATTCTGCAAAATCATCAACCATGCGCTTCATGGCTTCCACTTGCTGTACGATAGTGCGGGTGGATCGCTGTAAAACATCAGCGGACTTATCATCCAATTGATCGGCTAATTTATGTTGTAGTCTTTCTGCGGACAATTGAATCGGCGTGAGCGGATTTTTAATTTCATGCGCTAAACGCCGCGCCACTTCGCCCCAAGCGGCATTTTTTTGTGCCTGAATTAAATCCGTCACATCATCAAACACAATCACCGCGCCAACCCTTACACCTTCCTGTGAAAATAATGGCGTGCCACGACACAGCAACTCTTGGCGCCCATTCGGTCCTAAAAAAGCCACGCGCTTTTGCCAAATGTCATCAGCTTGTTCTAACAATAATTGAATAGCCTGCAATAGCTCCGCCAGTTCAACATGATCGGTCAACAAATCCGATAAGCGATGCCCCACAAAACGCGCGACAGGGACATGCAAAATTCGGTAAGCGGCTTGATTAACGGTTCTAATCGTAAAGGAAGCATCAAAACTGATCACACCCGCAATCACATTCGCCAAAATGGTTTCCAAATAAGCACGCTGATTTTCAACCTCTACACTCGCAAACTTTGCTTCATCACGGGCTCTGGCAATGCGCAAGGTCATATCATTAAAAGATTCCACCAAAAAACCCAAATCATCATGGGTAGTCACTGGCAATTGCTGCTCATAAAGACCGGCTGCGACAGCGCGCGTGCCTTTGACCAATTCTTTTACCGGCGCGACAATATGCCGGATAATGATAAACGCCACCCAGATTGCCGCCAGCAAACTCATTAACAAAACCAAGGTCAGCGCCAAGGTAAAACTGGTTTTAAGCGGGCTACGCAAAAAACTCATTTCCTGATAACGCAAAAAAGCAAATTCAATCGAATCAACCAAATCCGCAATACGCACCGGCACCGGATAGAGCGCCTGCAAATATTCCAGTTCTTTGGCTTTAACGGCGACCATCACTTGGATCATCAGCACATTATCGCTAACCTGATCTAACGCAACATAATATTTGTTTTGGCGCACCGACAGCCAAACATGTTCATCGGGCAAATGCGGCAAAATATCCCCAGGGTTAACACTGCTCGAGGCAATAATCTGCCCTTGCCTTGAAAATAAAGTCATCTCCGCAGCTTCTGCCGCATCACGCAATCGTTCAAGCGTCTGGGTAATATTGGCTGGCGACTCTTCCGGCAAAGTGCCCGCCATAAATTGCGTTTGTTTTAAACGCGTATTAAGCCGCTGATCCAAAGATACCTGGCTTAATTCCAAGGCATCTTCCATGGCACGATCCATTTCAACAATAAACCAACTATCAATCCCTTGATGGTGCAAAAACTGTAATGAAAAATAAAACACAATCGCTGCGGGCGCCAATGCCAATAATACAAACAACGACACCATACGCGTGGTTAATAACGACCCTGCTTCCCGCTTTTTTAATTGCCGCGTTAAGGAGTAAATATTGGCGCCGATCAGCACCAATAAAATAACCGATCCCAAGGCGTTCATTAACACCAACCAGGAGTACATCGCATCCAGTTGCGATGCCCCTTGAGTGGCTGAACTCATTAACTGTAAGGAGGCCACCACGACGCCGAATAACACCAGAATGCTAACGATACGGGGTGGTGTTTTAATGTTTAATTTGCGCATGGCAACTAGTTATAATCCCCAC
>JABFRM010000077.1 GCA_013141155.1 Methylococcaceae bacterium
AAACGTCGCCATTTCAAAGTGAAATAGTGATAAGTCAGTTAATGAACCGAAGAATTATTGCCACTAAAAATCCGTAATGGCTAAGCAATGCTAAGAATGCCAAATCCTGTCCGACAGGCTCCTAGCGGCGGTTCAGGGGGAGATCATATTGACCTATGGGACGGGAGTGCGTTGACTGGCCTGGGTTCGTGGCTTAGGACAAGATTTGGCATTGTTGTCCCTGGGTTCTGGTCTGACTTCCGCAAATCGAAGCGGATAAGGTTTTTTGAGGTGAAGTAGTGAAAAAAGTAACTTTTTTCACTCTTGGCGCCATTATCGGCGTGGTGTTCTGTTTTTTGCTCCTATATGTAACGGGTTCAGTACTTGAGCATTTCGGTATTCGCTTATATGAATCAGAGTCGGGTCAGCAGAGAAACTTTAATCTATTCCTCTTGGCAAGCACAGTATCTGCAATAGTTAGTGGATATTTTTTTGCAAAAAGGTTTGCCTAACCCAACGCTCAACCGGAGCGCGGTAATAATGCGGTATTGCTTATTCAGCTTTTCAGGCCGCGCCCGGTTAGCTCTACGTTAGGCATCTTGCTATGACTCATTTAAAGGCATCCCTGCTTTTACTATCGCTAAGCCTTATTGCCGGATGTAGCGGACTGCAAAGAATTAAAATATATGCGCCAGAAACTTTTGGATTGTCTCAGGTTACACCAAACCTCTATGTTGAAGCGTCTGCTGATAAAGCCGCACAGCTTAAGATACGAGAAATTATGGAACAAGCTGAAAACACCATAGACGCTGCCTACGGAAGCGTGGAATCGCATCCGGTGGTACTGGCTTGTGTTAGTGAAAGTTGCTACGAGGCATTTGGTGAGAAAGACACCAGAGCAAAATCATACGGCGATGGGCACATTCTGCTTTCTCCGCGTGGGCTAAATTGGCATTTTCTGGCGCACGAATGGTCACACACAGAATTGCATTCTCGGCTCAGTTTTATGGCATTCTGGTATCTACCAGCTTGGTTTGATGAAGGGCTTGCAGTAGCGTTAAGTGAAGCACCGGAACATTCTGAACAGCATTGGAATAACTTGGTGGCATCTAATACCCCTCGTCCGACACGCAAAGAACTGTATACGTTCAAATCTTTGAGCCAGTGGTATGACGCAGTGCATCAATACGGCGATGACAAAAATATGGAACGCAAAGCGAAAGGCGAACCTGAAAGCTATCCTGTCTATGCAGCGGCGGGGCATGAGCTAAGGCCTTGGGTGGCGAGTGTCGGCAGGCAGGGGCTGCTTGCTTTCATCACGCGGCTGAATAACGGAGAGGGGGTTGAAACCATTTACTACTCAGCAGATAAGGCAGTAAAGTAGATTAGAGCCACAAGTTCTGTTCTTCGTTGGTTTAGACACAGTATATAGTTACAGCCTAACATTACGCTCAAGCGGGACGCGCCTTTTCGTGGCAGTTTTGAAAGTTTGTGTTTTTCCGGCTTCGGTGGCTTTGGTGGCTTCGCCAGTCTTCCGTGAAAGGCGCGCCCCTTAGCTTTACGTTAGGCACCCCGAATTTTATGGCTTGTCGCGTTATGGGTTTTTGGCTCGGAAGGCTGGTTGGCAGGTAGCGTAAACCACAGTTTTGTGCGGCGCTTAAGTTTTTTTGCGGGGCATCGGTAAGTTGGGTGGCGTTTGCACCACACGCGGATTCAGTGTCAAGGTAAAGTCCGGTGCGTTGTTTGGGCTGTTCTGTCTATGGCTGTTTGTAGTTGTTGCGGGGTTGCTTCGGCGTGTTGGTTTGGCTTGGGTGTGCCGCGCTGGTTGTACCCATAGGGCATAAATAGCCGCAAGCTTGGTGTTCTTTTGGGGCTTGTTGCTTAACTGGTTTTTTGTTATTGTCGGTGTGGTTTTTCCGTGCCAGTTGGCCTAACATTACGCTCAAGCGGGACGCGCCTTTCCGTGGCGGTTTTGAAGGTTTGTTGTTTTTCCGGCTTCGGTGGCTTCGCCAATCTTCCGTGAAAGGCGCGCCCCTTAGCTTTACGTTAGACCACACGGATGGGCAATGGCATTGATTTTAAACAAAAATTTTCCAAACGCCGTAAAAAATGTGACGAAGTGAACTTGACGTATAACAAGTTGATATGTCAAGTTCACTTCGTCACACTAACCGGCGTTTTACGGGGCCTGGCGGCATTTTTGCGTATCGGGCATCGTCCAGCCGCGTGGTCTAACGTCCGTTCGAGCGAACATCGTTCGTTTCCACTCACGATGTCGCTCAACTTTGTTAGTTAGGCTCTTTTATTTCGTCTCCATCAACTTCTATCTTTATGAGGAAAAATTATGAAAAACAAAACACTTCTTGCATTATGCGTGTTTGCAACAGCATCATCAAACACTTACTCAGCTAATTCTATTCTTCCTTCACCCCCCAATGAACTGCGCAAAATTTTTCCTTTTGCCCCACCAGCGGATAAAGAAAAGAGATCGCTTCCTATAAAACCCTTCCATTCAAAATTTACGGATGGATTTTATAACGATAGAATTGTATTAAAATTCAACGAAAAACATAAAATAAGATTAGCAAAAAATCAATTTATGCGTCTAAGCAATGAAATTGATAGCACTGCAACAAAAGAAACTGATAGTATCAACCGATTGTTTGAAAATATCCATGCAAAACCAACACGACTATTTATCCAAACAGAACAAGAACTGGATAACCAAAAATCCCAAGGCGAGAAATTAGCTCATAAAGAGTTAGAAGATTTAAATTCATACCATTTAGTAATGCTGGATTACCTTTCCAAGCAGGAAATTGAAAACTTGGTAGACCAATTAAACCGTTCAAATTTAGTAGAGATTGCTTATTTCACATCATTGCCATCACTACCTGTGATTGGAGCACCCGCCGATATTGCCCCTACAACCAACAATTTTGACGCCCAACAAACTTATCTTGATGCTGCACCTGGTGGGATCAATGCACGTTGGGCATGGGCTAATCGTGCAAACACCCGAGGCAATGGCATTCGCTTGGCCGATCTTGAATATGGGTGGAACTTGGATCATGAGGATTTAGGCTTTAATGCCGCCGACCTTCTTAGTAATGTTAATAGTGCAAATGACGATTTTAGGAATCATGGAACTGCGGTATTAGGGGAAGTCATAGGTGCAGATAATGCTTATGGTGTTACAGGCATCGCTAATCAAGTTGATATAAGCATGTCGGGTGATGATGGTAACACTAATAACCGTGCCGCTATTATTACTAATGTAGCAACTAATCCGCTGAGGGCGGGCGACGTGATGTTGATTGAACAACAAGTATTTGCTCGGGCAGATCAAAATTTAACCGCCCCCGCCTGCGTTAGCCAAGGTGCGCTGCTGCCAGTAGAAAATGAACCTGCCATCAGAGCATCCATTACTACTGCAACTGCAAATGGCATTATTGTTGTTGAAGCCGCTGCCAATGGCGGGTTAAATTTGAATAATGTTATTGCGCAGGGTTCTAATGCCATTATGGTTGGCGCCGGAACATCTGCAAATACTCACAATCCTTTGTGTTTTTCTAACCACGGAACGAGAGTAGATGTCCAAGGTTGGGGACAGAATGTTGTCACAACAGGTTATGGCAGTATTCTAAACCCTTTTACGCCCCCCACTACACCTGTTCCAGTAAATCAGCGTTATACGTCTACTTTTTCTGGAACATCTTCTGCATCCCCTATTGTCGCAGCCACAATTGCAGACATTAATGGTCATTTTAACGCAACTTTTGCCGCTAATGGCAACGGCAATACTCTCGGAACTGGACGTTTATTGAATTCAATTGTCATGCGCTCCCTACTAAGAAATACTGGCACAGCTCAAGGCGCTAATAATGGTGCAGGTATTCCCGCGACAGACAACTTGCATAACATTGGGCCGCTACCCAACATCAGAGCCGCTTTAGAACAAGGATTGCCTATTGCTGATATTAGAGCTAATGGCTCAAATGGCCCAATCAATACTAACTCTGCTACAAATGTGCAGGTGACAGCAAGTATAGCCACAGGCGGCATCGCTGGAGTCAATGCGGATTGGTGGGTGGTCGCACAAGTTGGGTCAACTTTGTATTATTTAAATTCATCTTTACAATGGACGACAACTCAGTCGCCAATTTCTCAAATGGACTTGGTAAATCAGTCTAACTTTACATTATTCAATGGTAATTTATCAAACGGGTCTTACACCTTGTATTTTGGTATAGATACCCTTAAAAACGGTACGCTTGATTTTGGTAGTGCGCTTTTTTATGACACCGTGGTGGTTAACGTAAACTAACATTTTTTTTATTAGGATCACTTGCCTTAAAACCGCAAGTGATTTTACGTTTAAACTTGAGTAAAACTATCATGAAAAAATTAATTCACTATTTATATATTATCACTATTTTATTTTTTTCACCTATTCCGTATGCAAAGACACATGTCATCACTATAGGAGACAATTATTTTAAAGGCTCACCTCAACTTAATATTGTTACAAAAGATACCATTAAATTTGAAAATGATAGCAATCGACCTATTACCCTAAATTTTGAATATATTAATTCTATAACATATAATCCTGCTAACTTTAATTCCAATACTTTTTATCCGGGCAGCTCTTTTGAATACACATTCGTCAATGCTGCCCAGTTGTCTTATTCTGAGGCTTCCAATACTGATTTAAAAGGAGGCATAGGGGTATATGAAAAACCACTCTTAATTTCACCTAGGGATTCAACACTACTGGCGGAAAAAGAACTTAATGTGACGGTATTTTATCAATATGAAAACCCGTTATTACCTTCAATGCCAGCAGATAGAATTCGAAGTCATATTGCTCTTACTCTTGACAAAAAAATTATTTATGACGGGAATTTTGAGGGTTTTTTAAAATCTCCGCTTGTGTCTGAAGTGGGGAATAATGATGAACAACTTAACAGGTATTTTATCTTAAAGGCTCCTCCAAACAGCTTATCTCTTGGCAAGCATATTTTTCGAATTATATCTAAGGATTCTAGTATTATTTATGACGAGGTTCAATATACAATACGTTAAGCAACCAGGTGGATAGGCTTTTTACCAATAAGCCTAACATTACGCTCAAGTGGGACGCGCCTTTTCGTGGTGGTTTTGAAGGTTTGTTATTTTTCCGGCTTCGGTGGCTTCGCCAACCTTCCGTGAAAGGCGCGCCCCTTAGCTTTACGTTAGACACCCCGAATTTTATGGCTTGTCGCGTTATGGGTTTTTGGCACGGAAGGTCGGTTGGCAAGTAGCGTAAACCACAGTTTTGTGCGGCGCTTAAGTTTTTTTGCGGGGCATCGGTAAGTTGGGTGGCGTTTGCACCACACGCGGATTCAGTGTCAAGGTAAAGTCCGGTGCGTTGTTTGGGCTGTTCTGTCTATGGCTGTTTGTAGTTGTTGCGGGGTTGCTTCGGCGTGTTGGTTTGGCTTGGGTGTGCCGCGCTGGTTGTACCCATAGGGCATAAATAGCCGCAAGCTTGGTGTTCTTTTGGGGCTTGTTGCTTAACTGGTTTTTTGTTATTGTCGGTGTGGTTTTTCCGTGCCAGTTGGCCTAACATTACGCTCAAGCGGGACGCGCCTTTCCGTGGCGGTTTTGAAGGTTTGTTGTTTTTTCAGCTTCGGTGACTTCGCTGATCTTCCGTGAAAGGCGCGCCCCTTAGCTTTACGTTAGG
>JABFRM010000328.1 GCA_013141155.1 Methylococcaceae bacterium
CCCAACTTTCCGATGCCCGGCAAAAAACGTAAGCGGCGCACAAAACTATGATTTACGCTACTTGCCAACCAGCCTCCCGTGCCAAGAACCCATAACGCGACAAGCCATAGAATTCAGGATGCCTAACTATAAGTAGACCCCAATAAAAGACCTAATCTTTTATAAGGGCTGGTTGTAAATAATTACGGCCAAACTATAATCAATATCAAATCAATAGGCAATCTATTTTTAGTACACCTGCTTTTTTGCTAATGCCCATGTCAAACACACCTAACCCATCTACCCCAAATCCACCAAAACTACTTGAACAAGTGGCGGCAAAGTGCCGCGTTAAACATTACAGTATTCGTACCGAACGTGCTTATGTTGATTGGATCAAGCGCTTTATTTTGCATCATGACAAACGCCATCCGAAAGACATGGGTGCGGCGGAAATTGAGGCCTATTTATCACATCTGGCAGTGGCGCGTAATGTGTCTGCGAGTACGCAAAATCAGGCAAAGAGCGCCTTGCTGTTTTTATATAAAGTGGTGCTAGAAATCGAGTTGCCGTTTTTGGATAAGGTGACACAAGCCAAAGCGCCGAAGCGTTTGCCAGTAGTATTAACGCAAGCTGAGGTTTTGGCGGTACTCACCCGTTTAGATGGCTCGATTTGGTTGATTGCAAGTTTATTATACGGTAGCGGTCTGCGGATTATGGAGGCCTTGCGGTTACGGGTAAAAGACGTTGATTTTACCCGCCGTGAAATTGTGGTACGCGATGGCAAGGGCTTTAAGGATAGGGTGACCATGCTGCCATTGTCCTTGGTGGCGCCGCTTAAAAGCCATTTGCTTAAAGTGCGCACTTTGCATCAGGAAGATTTAAGCGAGGGGTTTGGTACGGTGTTTATGCCAATGGCGTTGGATAAAAAATATCCGAATGCCGCTAAAGAATGGGCTTGGCAGTATTGTTTTCCATCGGTGAAGTTGTCGCTTGACCCTCGCTCTAAAACGGTAAAACGGCATCATGTGGATGAGAAGACGGTGCAGCGCGCAGTGAGAAAGGCAGTTAGATTAGCGGATTTAACCAAGCTGGCTACGCCGCACACCTTTCGCCATAGTTTTGCCACACACCTATTAGAAGGTGGTTATGATATTCGCACGGTGCAGGAGTTGCTAGGGCACAATGATGTAAGTACGACGATGATTTATACGCATGTGCTGAATAAGGGCGGACGCGGCGTGGGGAGTCCGTTGGATGCGTTGTGAAGTTGAGCGCTTTTTCATCCAATAATGCTGCTCATTTTGTTTGTATAAAGGGCAACCCCATAGGATTTAATCTGGCAATTATGGCGAGCCACTACGACCAGCCTTTGCGTTTTAAAAAACAGCTACCCTGCAAAATATCGCGCATTGATAGTTACAATAATAATGAGGTATTTAGTGCTGTGTAGTTTTTAAAAAATCACGTACAATGTTGAACAGTTCTTTACAGTATGGAAATTATTCATTATGCGTACAGTTAAATATCTTTCTATTTTTACACCAGCAAATGCTGAGCAACGTAAAACGAATTTTGAGCATTATTGGGAGTTTACCCAGCAACACGGCGGGGAGCTATTTGAGGCGGAAAAAGATTTAGCTAAAAAACAGGCACGGCTAAAATTTTTTCAAGACAATCCAGTTAGGCTGCGCACCCCCCTAGCCAATCCAGAAGCGTTTTACCGTAATTATGTAAAAATGCAGGATGATCCGAAAAGCCTGGATAAAATGACATTAATGCTGACATGCTTGTATAAATTTGCCCGGCATGAATGGGTGGGTGTTAATGGCGCGTGGAATGCGGTACCTGATATGGCTAACTCCCGCTCAATTGAGGATAAAATCAGTCGTGTACATTTAGCGGAAGAGTTTTGTCATGTGCGCTTGTTTAATGAAATGCTACTGACTTGCGGCTTGGATAAAGCCGAGTGGGTACCTTTAAGCCCCTGGAAAGAAAAAATATACGAGCTTTTTCCCAAAATGCCTGACGTATTAATGGATCCGCTTGCATTCATCACAGAACTGATGGGGGTCACGTTTTATTGCCATTTACACCATTTGTTTATCGATGTTTTAGCGGATGAACCAGAAGTTCGAGAACGCATGAAATTACTTTTAGATGAAATTACGATTGATGAATTGGCGCACGTTGGACAACGGCGCAATTTTATTGGCTCTATTAGCACGAAAGTGTCCAAATGGTTGGTCAAGCCCTTTTATACATTATTCTTCAGTGACATGCCTGAAATGGCAGTGTTGTTTGATGTGCAACAAATGATTAAAGACGGAGAAGCATTCGATTTCAATGAATTGCCGGAATCCATAATCGAACGTAGCTGGATACCCTCTTATTGTAAGGCTTAAGATTATCGTAGGTTTTGGCTTGTCGCGCCCCACTCAATGGTAGCGTGACAAATTAAACCCTGTTATACGGGCTAAATTATCCTTAGCTATTCAATAGAATAATTTAGTCCGTACCCTCCCCTTCGGTTTTGTGTTCACCGCGCCGAAAATATCGACAATCGCTTAACCGTAGTCCAAGCACTTTTTTACTTGCCCATATTCTTTATAGCCATTACCCATGCCTTTTTTATCCACCCTGATTATTCGTCTGGCACTTTATTTATGGGCTATCGCGATAGCAATGTTTATTGCTATGGCTGGATTTTCGCATTCGGGATGGTTAGCTTTATCAAACCACCTACTTTCCGTCGGAACAGAGTCGTTACTTACAGGCAGCGCTTTATTGATAATTTTAGGCTTAAGCGTGCTGTTACAAACAATTTTTCAACAAGTGCGCCGATATTTTTCAGCGTATGCCAGCGGACAAAGACGTTTATGGTTTAATGTATTAAAGCGTGAAAATTGCTTAAAACATTTAGCGGGCAAAAAACAACAGTATTTGTATTTTACTGAGTTTAAACGCAAACATTTATTACAGGCGAATAATCTCAAACATACTCAGCAATTGTCTAAAAATATTCAGCGCGATTTAAAACGTGTTAACACCACCCTTTCTACCCACGCCTACCAGCATTTACAAAAGCAATTAAACGGTTACATTCGCCAACAGGATGTGGAAAGTTTGCTAGAATTACAACAGCAAATCATTAGGCTGATGTAATTTTATGCACAAGATAGGGCAGTGGGGGGAGCATATTATTGACTTTTGGCGGTCGCTGAAAGATGATCGACTGAGCTGGCGGATCAATAACCAAGCTCAGCAGCAACAGCTAAAACACTTGCAGGCATTGTCTGAACACGACTTGGCCGGGCAATTAAAAACGCGCAGTGTACAATTAGAGTATGAACTGGCCGCCTTAAAAACAACGCATCAAACGCAAATGAACATGCTTAAAACCAAATGCCGCCAAGATATTAAAGACTATAAACAATATCTTGCCGCACTGGATCAATTAAAGATTGCGATTCAAACACGCTATCCGCAATTGCCCGACGTGGTTGCGTTTACCATTCACCATCATGCTAAACAATTACTCAATGCCATGTGGGAAGCTGAAACTGTGGATGAAAAAATGCAACAGGAAATGCAGCTGATTCGCCTTATGACGACGGTACAAGAAGATGCGCGTTTATACCTTAATGGTGACTCGCCAAGTCAGCTACCGGAAAAAACCTTGCAATTGTTGCAGCGTAAATAAAAAGCCATGGCCAACACCATTGAATCGGAATTAGCCCTGCTAGGGTGGCGAGAATGGGTGGCTTTGCCGACATTAAAAATCGCGCGTATTAAAGCCAAAATTGATACCGGTGCGCGCTCTTCTGCTTTACATGCCTTTCTGATTGACCCTTATTATAAAGGACATGAACATTGGGTGATGTTTGCCATCCATCCCGATCAACTTAAGACTGATCGCGTTATTGAATGCCATGCAAAAATTAAAGATCGGCGCTTGGTATCCGATTCAGGGGGACACAAACAACGCCGTTATGTCATTGAAACGCCAATTATTGTCGGCCCGTTACAATTTACGGCTGAAATAACCTTAACGAACCGGGACAGTATGCGTTTTCGCCTGTTAATCGGGCGTACAGCTATGCGGGGGCAATTTATGGTCAATCCTAAAAGCTCTTTTTGTCAGGGCCTGCCGCAGCAAATTGATTTTTAAGGAGGAGCAAGTCGTATAGCGTGTGTTGAGTGTCACTTTAAAAATCTAGCTGCATATCCAATCCAACAGCGTTGGATTGGTAATTACGCGACAAGGTAGTGGAGGTACGATCTTCAAACTGCATAAACAACGATACTTTGGCATTTTCGATGGGGTTGTAATCAACATTAAGCCCAATTTTTGAGACTTTATCTTGTTCGGCGCCAGCGGTTTTAATAAAACCGGGATCGCCCAGGTACTCTTGCTTTTCGTAGGACAACGGGAGTGTAAATTGTAATTTAGGTGTCGGAATCCATGCCGTGGACACCCTAAGCCCTTGCGTTAATAAGAAATTAGCCCCCTGACTATTTACAAATTGAATTTCTCGCCAGCCACTTAACCGTAAGCTGGTCTTTGCAGTAACTTCCCAGCTAAGGTTAGCGTTAACCGTAGGTGCAGAAAAATCACGCTGATGCAAATGTTCAAAGCTTTGTTGCATATAGCCTATCGTCCCATCGAAACCGGTTTTAACACTATATTGCCATGCCCATTCAAAATTAAAATCGTTACGGGTGTAGGCATTATCAATATAATTGCCGGCAACGAACACGCGATTTGGAAATTTACCGTCTGTCAGCGTCGCGGTTATTCCCAACTGATTTTTATTCGGCGTTAAATATTTTAAGCCGACCATAGTGGCCTCTGTAGTGAGGGCATTGATCTGAAATAAATTAGCATTATAACTTGTGTTTAAATGCGTAAATCCGCCTTGCAAAAACCAGTTGGAAAAAAATTGGTATTCGCCGCTGGCAAAATACCCATTTCTGGTTTGTAAGTTATCGCTTAAACTATTTATTTGACTAAACGCTTCTCTCGACACTTTATTGTTATACCCTATTTCGCCAGTTAAATAGCGTCCCAGTTGCCAGTCCCATCTTATCTGAATGTCGCGGCCTAAATAATCTAATTCATGGTAAGTTGAATACCAATTTTGGCTGACCATTGCTTTGACAAGCAACGCTTGCCGCTGAATACTCCATTTTGCGGCAATACCCGCACGAATTTGTTTAATAAAATCACTTTTACTTCTACCCGCTAACACCTTTTCAGCATCGCCGCCATCCGCTACGCGTAAAATATTACTGTCATAGCTAAGATTTTGGCCTATAAAGGGTTTAAAGCTATTGCGAGGCACTTCGCTAGCGTCTTGATACGCTTCAGCTTGTGAAGACTGCTGAACGACAAGAAAATCGACCAGATTGTCAATTTGACCTTTTTGCCATTTTGCAGCAATAGCAGCCCTAATATCTCTAATGAAACTACTTTTTATTGATGACGTTGTTAGCGCATTTTGGCCAATAGGCGGGAAGATTTTTGCGGAGCCATTACCCAACGTTTTCTGTAACGAATCCGTATCAGTTGCATTGGTCATTTGGCTTAACGATAAAAATAATGCCCCTGTCATTGCTGAATAAATCAGACTACGCGGCATAAACGAGTAAACAATATGCTGGGCAACGCTGATTTTTTTTGCATTAAGTTTGTTACTCATAAGCCACTATAC
>JABFRM010000253.1 GCA_013141155.1 Methylococcaceae bacterium
AAGCAACAAAGTGCCTACCAACAACTGGCTAAACAGCTACAATCACCCCGTTATATCAACACTTTTAAAGTGTTGATATAACGGGGTGATTGTAGCTGTTTAGCCAGTTGTTGGTAGGCACTTTGTTGCTTGGCGTATAAATAATCGCGTAAAGGATTCAAATCTTCGCGAATACTGACGGGTAAGCTTTTTTTAAACTGTTGGAAATTAAGCAGGTAGACGTCAATATCCCTTACAGGTCCGGTAATCTGCCCGAGCCAGCTAAAAAATTCGGCAAAATAATTGAGCTTGTTTTGCGGTAAAACCTGTTTAAGTTGACTAAAACCAGCGCGCGTTCGTCTAACTGCTACGCGAAAGTCGTGTAAAAACTCAGTGTCGATTTGCTCTATGCAGCCTTGTTGATTCAAGAGCATGGCATTTAATAAATGGCTGTAAATGTATTTACAGGCAATATCTGCGTGCATATCAGGATCGAGCCGCACATTCAGTTTAGACGAGTAAGTACCTGCGGTTTTGTCTTGAATTTTTAAGACTTCGAGCAGCAATGCTTGGGTGCAGGGCGTTAATCTCAGCTCATCTTGTAGAAAGTTAATGATTGGCAGAACACTTTTGTCATAGCCTTTAATGAGTTGCACGGTGACACGCGCAGGCAGTTGCGGAAAGCAATCCAGGTGTAAGCGTAAGATGGTTTTTTGGTCGCTATTGAGCACATTCAGTTGGGTCTGCTGGTAATTCAGCGTTGCAACCTTCAGTAATGCGCGCATATCCAATAACAGTTCAAGTTGTTGCCGAAAATCATGCCGTGTGAATTCATTAGCGAAACGGGGGACTTGCGCAATCTCCATCGACATTAACACTTGCGGGTGGGCAAGGTTTTGCAGGCTCAGTTCTGCATGTTGTTCAGATTGGTTGAATTCACAAAACATCCCCGCATGGTAAAGTCGCCAGTCAAAACTGTCATAAAAACGCTTGGTTGCAGCGTAATGGTTGGTAATCTGTAGGTTGAAATGGGTCGTTGTGTATGAAACAAATTGCTCAGAGCTTAGGGTACTCGGCAATTCAAACGTCAAGGCGGTCGTACGCATAATATTTAGGGTTGGGTGCGAGCAATTATAATGAGGAGGAGTATAGTGGAGATGTTTTCGTTCATATTACTGTCATATTAACAGGCTATTATTAAGTTTTTATGACAATCAATCGGCCCTTACACATTCTGACCGGTTAGGTTGTATTATTTATAGTTAATTAGGTTACGGAGCAGGATTAAACAGTGAACACTAAAAGCTTATTATTGCTAAGACATGCTAAATCAGTTCAGGATATCGAAGTGGACGATTGGCTCAGACCGCTGAAGAAAAAAGGCATTCAAGCTGCCAAAACCATGGGGCATTGGATGTTGGAACAACAGTTACAGCCGGATTTAATCATTAGCTCCCCGGCAAAGCGCACCATGTGTACCGCTAAAAAAGTATGTAAGGCAATGGGGTTGGATACCAGTATCATTCAGCAGGATGAACGGGTCTACAATGCGACTGTTGAGTTATTAACGCAAGTGTTACAGGAATGTCCGGCAACCGCAAAGCGGGTGTTATTGGTGGGGCATAATCCCGCTTTGGAGGATTTATTGATCGAGTTGGTGCAACAACCGATGGATCTGCCTGATGATGGGAAAATTATGCCTACCGCCGCCTTGGCGCAACTCCAGTATACCGGCGCCTGGTCTAAGCTTGCCAGCCATAAGGCGACCTTAGTTGCACTAACCCGCGTAAAAACGCTTTTGCATTAACCTCAAATTACATCGCTACGTGCGCTGACTAAGCCGTCCAGGTATCCCGTAAAGTAACCGTGCGGTTAAAGACCAGGTGATCTTTGCGGCTGTCTTTGGCATCCAGGCAAAAATAAGCAATCCGTTCAAATTGGTAACAGCTTTCGGGGGCAGCATTAGCTAGACTCGCTTCAACGCGGCAATCAGTAACCGTGGTTAATGAGTCGGGATTAATCGCATCTAAAAAATTCGCCTCCGTGTCGGGAGTGGGACGGCAGAACAGCCTATCATACAAGCGTAGCTCAGCGGGTAAGGAATGTTGTTCGGAAACCCAATGAATCACGCCTTTAACTTTCCGTCCTTCCGGGTTTTTACCCAAAGTTTCAGGGTCGTAGCTGCAACGCAGCTCAGTAATAGCGCCGCTAGCATCTTTAATAATATCGTTACAACGGATCACATAACTGCCCCGCAGTCGCACTTCCGCACCGGGGATTAAACGTTTATAACCGGACGGTGGATTTTCAGCGAAATCGTCCTGCTCAATAAGGATGACTTTATCAAATACAACCGTCCGTTCGCCCATTTCCGGATGTTGCGGATGGTTGCTTAAGTGTAAGTGCTCTACTTTATCGGCCGGATAGTTTTCAATAACCACACGTAAAGGTTGTAATACCGCCATTGCACGCGGTGCATGTTCGTTTAAATCTTCGCGGATACAATTTTCCAGCACACTCATTTCAATCCAGGCATCTTTTTTGGTTACGCCGATACGCTCACAAAAATCCCGAATTGCTGCCGGCGTATAGCCTGCTCGACGCAGACCTGCAATAGTTGGCATGCGTGGATCATCCCAGCCGCTGACATGCTTTTCTGTCACCAGTTGGTTGAGTTTACGTTTACTGACGATCGTATATTCCAGCTGTAATCTTGAAAATTCGATCTGTTGCGGATGGCAGGGAATATCCAGTTGATCCAGCACCCAATCATATAGCGGACGATGATCTTCAAATTCCAGGGTACACAGCGAGTGGGTAATACCTTCCAGCGCATCAGAAATGCAATGGGTGTAGTCGTACATGGGATAGATACACCACTGGTCGCCGGTACGTTGATGATGTACTCGGCGGATACGGTACAGCGCAGGATCACGCATATTAATGTTAGGGGAAGCCATATCAATTTTGGCGCGTAACACATACTGGCCATCGGCAAACTCACCCTTACGCATTGCGGTAAATAGCGCCAGATTGTCCGCAATGCTCCTGTCCCGATCAGGGCTGGCTTTGCCGGGTTCGGTCAAAGTGCCGCGATACTCACGGATTTCTTCGGCTGATAAGCTGTCAACATAAGCCTTATCGGCTTTAATTAAATCTACGGCGTAGCCATACAACTCTTCGAAATAATCCGAGGCATGGCGTAATTCGTGCCATTGAAAGCCCAGCCAGGTCACATCCCGTTCGATGGATTGCATGTATTCGATGCTTTCTTTTTCCGGATTGGTATCATCGAAACGCAGGTTGCAGGTGCCGTTATTTTCCAGGGCAATGCCGAAGTTAAGGCAGATAGATTTAGCATGCCCGATATGCAAATAGCCATTCGGTTCTGGTGGAAAGCGGGTTGCCACTTTACCGTTGTGTTTATTTTCGCTTAAATCTTTAGCGACGATGTGACGAATAAAATTAGATGAGGGTTGGGTTTCGTTAGCAGACATGGCTTTCCGGTTGGGATGCTGGCGTTAATGAATGAGGGTAAAGTAACAACCCTATTAATGGGTCAATACTACTGTAATTAAGCTATGCAGTAAAGGCAGTGTTTTTAAAGCGGCGGCTGATTCGGGCCGGTTTGGATAATAGTGACTTCTGCTTGGCAATGTAAGGTGCCCAAGCTATCGTGGATGGCATTTTGTCCAAAATAGACTTTATTTTCCCATTTCCGGATACGGCTAAGCGTTCGCAACGGTTCTTTGCCATACTCGGCGGTTTTCAAATCAATGGTTGGCACCGGACATCTTGAGCAGGGTTTGGGTAAACGAAAATGAATGCCGTTGATGCTGATTTCGCGCCAGGTATCTTCTGCATAGCTCTGGCAATTAGCAATAACCAAATTAGGCCGAAAGCGCAGCATTTCAATAGGAAAGGGTAACAATGTGTTTAAGGCGCTTAACGAGTTTTCCGAAATAATTAAAAACGGAAAACCGTCGCTAAAACTGGTTTGGTCACCAGCGTTAGCGTACTTAAGATCGACTTGACGAATACCGGTTTTAGGTTGGAAAACCAATCGGCAGTCGGTTTTTAAAAACTGGCTAAGCCAGCGATCCACTTCCGCTGAAACCACATTGGCTTGACATTGATCATGCCAAATTTGCACATCAAGTATTTCCCCCGACTGTTCCTCAAGTCCCAAGTATAAGTCGTCCATGCCCAGTGCTGAAAGAATCAAATGGGTTTCGGTCAACGCCGTGCCAATCAAGGTCATACGCGGCAAACGCCGTTGACTTAAAAATTGTTGCTGCGTATCCACTAGCATCCAGCGCCGGTCATACAATAATCCGTTTGCCGTCACTGGCCATTGCTGGACGCGTATGCCCGTTAATGATTTAACCGGATAGACCATGATGTGGCTGAGTATAGTAGGCTGCATAAGGTTTACTCTGCTGGCAAAATCTTAATTATCCGAACGATTGATAATGGTTTGATTGCTGATATTGTCATCTTCTATAACCACTGACCCCTGATTGCTATTGACATTAGTTTTTGAATGCTGACTAGAATGCCGCCCTGCTCCGCGTCCAGCACCTGCTCCGGCGCCATACCCAGGCTCGCTATGCGGGGAGTCATCATCACCATCATTCTCTTGGTCTTGTTCAGACGAAATATTACCCCCTGGCACCTTAATACCATTTGCATTGACTGCAACGCCATTGGTTTGAATGCCAGACGGAGAAACACTGGTATCACGGACTTGAACGCCGTTTGCATTAACTGAAGTATTGCCGACCCTGATATCTGCATTAACCGTAATGCTAAACAGCGTAGCGCAGGCACTCAAGGATAAAAGTTTAAGATATTCATTTTGCATGATCTTCCCCTATGGATAATTGGGATAATTAATAAGCTTTAAGCCATTTTTCAGCGACTCATTTTCAGTGGCTTACTTGATGATATTAAAACAGTTTAGATAATCAATCAATAAAGTCGATGTTTGGTGAAGCATATTAAACACCGAAAACTTGCATTATTGCCATAACCCGCTATAGTACCTGCTCCTTTAAGGTTCCAGCCACTTTGCAAAAATGTCTGGTTAAACGAGAAGTCGGTAAGGGATAAAACCCAAAGCCGACGCTGCCCCCGCAACGGTAGATAAGTTAAGGAACATCCATAAACCACTGTGCAACTGCATGGGAAGGTGATGTTTCAGGTTCACACCGCTTATAAGCCCGGAGACCGGCCTGAAAGGACATTCGCATGTAGCGGTGGGCTGCTGACGGAATAGACCTGTCGCTTTCCGCCTGCCTGTCTTTTTCGTTATTCCCCATCTCTGCATTTTTCGTTCCCTTATTGCGCGGGCGGCGCAGAGAACCTTATGCAAAAAATTATCGTTAGTTCCTTACTTCTTGCCAGCTTTACGGTTTCGGCAAAAGAAAAATCCGTTGAATCTCCCGTAGAACTCCCCGAAATGGTGGTCACAGCCACCCGCACCGAAACAGCTAAAGATCGCTTAGCGGCGGCTGCAACCGTTTATACCCGTAAAGATATTGAACGCTTACAGGTTAAAACGGTGCCGGATTTACTGCGCGGCACGGCAGGTCTTGATATGACCCAAACGGGCGGCATGGGCAAAAACACCAGTGTGTTCATGCGTGGCACTAATGCGGATC
>JABFRM010000126.1 GCA_013141155.1 Methylococcaceae bacterium
GCCATAAAGTTGACATCGAAGGTGCGCACGATGTCTAAAATTTTCTCAATTTCATAGCTGGTGCCGGAAATCATCAGGATATTTCTGGCGGGATCGCTTCTGACCACCGATTTATCTGGTAATAACGGTGTCAAGATTTCCATCATGTCGGTCGCGCCGATAAAGCGCAAGGGGATGATTTTGGTTTGATAACCAGGCGCCAAGGCTTTGCCCGGTTTACCTAAAGTAGGAATGCCGCTGGCTTGCAGGGCTTTGGCATTGGGTTCAATCCGGTAAATGCCATCGCTTTTGATCAAGGCGACATCGTTCATGCGGAGCAGCATTTCCAAGGTCGGCAGTAATTCGGCTTTGGTCAAGGGCTGGGTGGTTTGCAGGGTTACTTTGCCGGCAATAGCGGGGTTTAACACATAGTTTTCACCCAACATGTCGCTTAAGATGATTTTGCTGACTTCCCCTAAATCGGCATCATCAAAATTTAAGGAGTATTTGCCCTCGCTGGATTTGGTCTTGGTGCCCGCTTCTTGCGTGGGTTCGATAAACCGCCCCGTACCCTTAAACTCTTGGATTTTGGGTTTACTGGCCTGTTTGGCATCAGTGTCGTCATTTTTCAGTTGTGTAAAAGCCACCTTATCTTCTTCCGAATTTAAAGGTTTTTCGGTTGATTTTACGTCTAATGGTAACTTTACCGCTACATTAGGGCCGAGATATTCACAACCGGAGGTTAATAAACTGACCGCTATAATAGCGCCCTGAAAACGTCGTTTTTTTAGTGTTGTATACATGGATTAAGCCGTTTGGGCTAGGGTTTCAAATTAAAAGGATTCGCATTAGGCGGCGGCACGTTAGGGGGTGGCTGCATATTAGGCGGTGGCATATTAGGTGCTGAATTGAAGTTAGGTGCTGCAAAGGGGTTAATATTGCCAGCAATTCTTGCAGTCTTGGGTTTTGCCTTCAGCAACTTAATTTCTTTAGTTTCTGATCCGGCTTGAATGCTGATTTTATCGGTCTGAATGTCGATTAGCTTCCAGCCGTTAAATTCCTCTCCTTGCGCTAAGCGTTTATTTTTTTCACTGGGCGTTTTGCCGGCAGGGTTTTGAAACAAGGCTTTAATGCCCCCTTTCGGTGTTTTAACTATGCCGGTTAAGGTTAAGCCAAATTCACCGACGGGGGCTTTGGGCACTTCGGCAACTGCCGCGACGGGTTCAACAATTTTGGCGATGGGTTTACGCCCTTCAAAAACTACCGGACGTGCAACAAAATCAGCGTATTGCTCAACAGCGCCTTGCGGAAACGGGTAGGCTGGGACTGGCTTCATTTCAAAACCGGCCTTCTTAACGGTAAAAATTTCTTTTAATAGCTCACCGCGGTAGTGTTTGCCATACAAGGCTTCGCCACCCAATAACAGGCACAATATCAAGCTGCATGCTGCGCATAATAGGGTTATTTTATATTCCCAACTATAGTGTGACATTATGGCGCTTTCCTCATGTAACTGGCAACTTGCAAATTAATGCTCACGGTGCCCATGTCTTCCAGTTGTCCGTTCTGGCGATTACGAATACCTCGGATGGGGCGAACATCCAACTCTTCAATGATTTTAAGCGGTTTTGCCATTTCGATTTGATACAAAACCGCGCGTAAGGTGGGTATTTCGCCAGTCAACCTGACGTTCACGGCAATATGCACCAAATCTTCTTCTTCCGTCTGCGGTATAACCTGGGTGCTTTCTAATACCCCACCGGCTGAAACAATAGCGTTTTTAATAAACGCTTGTAATTCAGCAGAGGCCAAGGCTGGTGTGGGTTGCATATTAAAATAGCCTAACGCATTTAGGCCTTGTTTGCTTTGTTCAACTTTCTCGAATACTTCATTGCGACCCTCAATCACGCGGGTATAGCGCTGAATACGAAACACCAAGTCTTTAATTTCTTGTTTCGCGCTACTGATCTGCGCGTACCAAGGCCATACGACCAAGGCTAATATTAAAACGATAACGCCGACGAATAAGCCTATCGCTAGGCTGCGTTGTTGTATTTTACTTAGTTTCTGGAACATTTGCCGTAGCGGGAGGAATAATTTCGGTTGATAATTGAAAGCGCTCTTTACCGGAATTTATATCTTGTGTGACCGGGGAAATAAAGCGCGCATTCTTAAAATAGTTGGTTTTTTCAAGTGTCGCCAGCAAATCAGAAGCGTTTGCAGACTCGCCCAGCAATTCTAAATTGCCGTTGCTGTATTTAATTTGCGAAACCCAAGTGTCGTTTTTGAGTAATTTGCTAATAGTATTAATGGTATCAACGAGCATAGGTGCATGGCTTTTTTTGGCAATCAATTTATCGGTGGATTTGTATAAATAATCAATGCCGCGTTTAGTGTCTTCAATTTCAAGCGCCTGCTTTTCAACAATGCGCACATGGGTTTTTAATTTATCAATGCCTTGATAAGCCTTCCATAAAGGCATGCCCATCACCGTTAATAATAGGGCAGCAGTGATGGCGGCACTCGCGTACATGATTATAAGCGGTTTTTTACTGCGCACATGGCGTAAATCTGCCGACAAGAGATTATAACGTTCTTTACCGTGCAGATGTGTGATTGGTTCTAAGGCATAATCGGCAAAAGCGGGATTTAAACCCAGATCCTCAACTTGGTCGGTCAGATTGTCTAATACGGCTTTTTGAACCAACACTAAAGCTAGCTTTAATTGACCATTGACCGGTTTACCCAGGCGTAAGATGTCGTGGTAGACTTGGTCTGATTTAAAAGGCGTATAGCGATCCAATTCATAGGCCAAAACTTGCTGAATATTGGCACCTGCCGCTTCCGGTAAGGACAGTATTTTTTTCATCCCCAGCGGTTCAGGGATTCTGATGAGCACTTCGGCATTGGCAATCATTACCTGTTCGTCCAATAGGGTTTTTAAGCGTGCCTTGGCTTCAGGGCTGCTGTCAAACTCACCTAAAACGGTGGCTTGTGCGCGATTTTGATAAACCAGCTTAAGCTTTTCTGCCGCTGGCTCAACAATTAACCAGCCTTTACTATGATAAAGACTGCTGGCAATATTTGCCGGTAGCACCGCCATCAATTCTTTAGTCCACCATGACCAAAAGGCACCAAGATCGATTTGTGTATCCAGTTTAAACATAGGGTTTATCGCCAGGGCTTTTTAATTATGGGTAAAGGGCTGAAGGTTCCAAAATGCAGGCACAAAAACCTGCGGAGCGCTGCTTAAGCTTTCCGATAAGGTCTTTATAGGCTTGCGCTTTAAAATCTTCACTGAACTATGACCTGATTATTTTCAGCTTCAGCAAACAAGGAGCTTTCAACACCGCTTTTTTGCCATTTTAAAATACTGAACGGAAGTTGCTGACGGGATGGCCCGCGTCTTATTACGGCACTGACTGCGCCTGTGATGCCTTCCACGGGCATCGCTTCGGCCAACACTTCGTAAACTTGCGAGGCATTTGGGCTTGGCGCTGTCCAAGTCGGCGCCAGTTCGGGCAATCCCGCGCGTGCATTTTCTGCGCGTTGCTGCATGTAACTATCGACCATTTCTGGGGTAACATTAGGAAAAGTCAATAATACCTCGCGCGAGGCTTTTGCAGGGTTGACAGCGTTACTGTTGGAATAAACGGTTAACAACGGTTCTACTTGCGTATAAAATTCTGGTTTCATGCCCATCACCATTTGTAATTCTTCAATGCTTTCAAAAGGCTTATTGGCTGGGCTAAATTTTAGCCCAGCCTTTTTATATTGTTCCTTTTCCGCCCCATTTGGGCTTTGTATGTCATCCGCATCGCGCCAATCAACTATTGCCGCCAAGAGCGCGGCGAGCGGTTCTTCCTCTAAGCCCAGCTGATTGAAAACACCTTGTAGCATTTTCGGATCAGCATAGTTAATATCAATTTTACCGGATTCATCCGAAATACGAATTCGTATGGGTGCGTCTGCATAAGTAATTTCATATAAAGTTGCATCGCTACGCCAGCGCAATTTTTCATCCGGCGGCAGTAAATTTAACATCGCAATATTAATGCCGCCTTCCGCTAAGGCTCTTGCTTGCGCTACGGCTTTGACATCGGTCAGCACCGCTGTTTCACGGCGGATAGTTAAGGAAAAACTGCTGGCCATAATCATGAGCAAGGTAAGCATCCATAAGACGACAATTAATGCCAGTCCACGTTGCGCAACGCGTTGCTTAGTTGGTGAAGCGGCCATTCACAATTCCGAACGGATTTATCATCACTGAGCTGCTGTCTACTTTTAAGGCGACAATCAGCTCTGACCAGCGGGTGCCATTCATAAATTCAATCATCACTTTTACCAACAAAGGGGTTTGCTGTTTTTCCAGCCAGGTTTTTTGCCATTGGGGCGGTTCGGCCAATTTGGTTTCATCGGCGGCAAAATATTCAAAAGTTAAATTTTTAACGGCTTTTAAAATAACCACCTCTTCAATTTTCCAGTCACTGCCATTAGTGACGGGGAAAAAAGGCCGCATACTCACGGTAATATCGCCAGTTTTGCTTTTTTTGCTATCCATGCCAATAGTAAATAATTGTAGCCCTAAGCGACCAGCACTGGCAGGCATACTGGACACAAATTGCAGTTTATTGGCATCACCCTGGAATGAAAATTGTTTTTTTTCTGAAAAATTATCCTGCAAGGGCTGTAAGTTTTGCAGGTGATTGATAAAAAAAGATTGAATAATAGTCGATTGGCTCACTTGTGCCAATTTGGCTTCACCCGCATCCCAATTTTGCACGCAAACGCGTAGGCTACCAAACAGTAACACCATCATAACCCCTAATAGACTCATGCCTATCAGGACTTCCAATAAGGTAAAACCAGCTTGCTGAATCGACTTTAAATGCGTCAGCGTAATTGCTTGAGATCGGAATGGCGATTTCATAATGGCACTTTTGCTAATCGCACGCTATTTAAAACCACTTCTTTATTATCCGCGCCGTCTGACCATTCAACGCGCACTTGCACGTTGAATGCCCTTATTTCAAGGGGCTGCGGCGCGACGATATCCGATTTAGGCTGGGGGGCGACATAAGGTGACCCTTGTATGCTCCAGTTGTATTTACCATCGACTTGACCATTGATTGAGCCTTCAGACAGCGCCACATCAACACCAGCCCTAGCCATTTGTGACTCAGCAACTGCTAACGCTTGCTGGTATTCTTCAGAAACAATTGCGGTTCTTAAGCCGCGCGAAAAAATATTCAGCAATACCCCAATAGACAGCGCCAATATTGCAAACGCCACTAAAATTTCCAATAACGAAAAGCCGTTTTCTGCCTTAAGCGATCGCGGTGCATGTTTGACCTGGTGTATGTTCAGTTTATTGTGCATTGAGCTCAATTTGTCCCGTTAACCAGTTAACATCTACGGTTTGCTTTAGATCGTTTAGCTCCAGCGTTATGCGGCCGCCCGACGAAGAGCCATCGGCAAAGTAGCGGATACTGCCTTCGCCGTCCCCTGACGCCTCATTCTGTGCAACCGCCAGGGTTATTTCAATGTCATTCGATAGATGATAGGTTTTATCCTGCCCGCTGACCGTATAGGTGTTTTCTTCAAGATCGATACTTAACTGGGTATCTTTCTGAGTGGTCAAGGCTTGCCCGCGTGCAAAGCGTAACCCTGACGCAATATCCCTTGCGGCGCCTTTAAGCACTGAAGATTGATTGCCCGAGGTTAAATTAGGTGCAACTACCGCCATTGCCATGACGCTGATGGTAATTACCAGCAATAGTTCGACCAGTGTAAAGCCTCTGACCGTCGTAAACCTAAACAAGGGCAGGGTTATAACAAAAAAAACAAGATAAACACGAGGTATTTATTCCCAGCTGCGTAAATCCTGATCTTCCCCTTCGCCACCTTCACGAGCATCTGCGCCTAAGGAGGATAAATCAAATTTACCATGTTGGCCGGGGGAAACATATATGTAATCTTTCATCCAAGGATCTTGTGGCAGTTTGCTTTTGGCTAAATAAGGGCCGTTCCAAATGCCGACATTCGCGGGCTTTTCAACTAATGCTTTTAAACCTTGCTCCGTCGCAGGGTAGCTGCCAACATCTAATCGGTACATGTCGAGCGCACCGGATAAGTCTTCTATTTGGGTTTTGGCGGTTTTGGTTTTAGCACCGCCTAGTTTATTCATCACTTGCGGGCCGACCAAACCAGCCAATAAGCCGATGATAGCCAACACCACCAAAAGTTCGATTAAGGTAAAACCGGTTGATTTATTAATACGGTTTAAACGATTATTGTTCACATGCACCTCTCGGTAATTTTAAATAAAAAAATTCGTGTAATCACACACATTTGCGTCATCAGTGTGCTACGTTATTAAATAACGCTGAGTCAAATATTAACCCACCAAATCATTGACACTTAAGATGGCGGATAAAATCGAAATAATAATACCGCCAATCATAACCCCCATGAATAAAATGACCAGCGGCTCCATCAACGCCAGCATTTTTTTGATGGTGTTTTCAAGTTGCTTGTCATAAGCAATCGCGATGCGTTCCAGCATTTCTTCCATGCGTCCGGTTTCTTCACCCATTTTGATCATCTGCGTGGCCATTTTAGGAAATTGTCCCGTTGCGATCAAGGCACCAGACATATCTTTACCTTGCCTTAAATTGTCTTCAGCGGAAGTAACCGCTTGCACTAAAACCAGATTGCTGAGGGTACTTTTAACAATGCCTAAAGCGGTCAAAATTGGAACCCCGTTTTCTAACAAAGTTCCCAAAGTCCGGCTAAAGTTGGCCGTAGCAATATTCCGCAGCAAATCACCGACAATAGGAATGTTTAAAAACAAACGATCCCATTTTATTTTGCGCGGACTTTCGGTCAGTTCATAGCGCAAAACACCGAAGCTCAAGATACCACTGATCAACAGCACCCACCAATATTTCTGCAACCAGTTAGCGGCACCGACCACGATTTGTGTGGACACTGGCAAGTCTTTACCGGCACTTTCAAACATTTCGGTAAATTGCGGCACCACGAAAGTCAATAATAAAAATACTGAGCCTACCGCCATTACAATCAAAATAGTCGGATAAATCATCGCGGTACTGACAGTATCTTTCAGTTCCTTGGATTTATCCAAGTAATCCGATAAACGCCGCAAGACCACTTCTACGCTCCCTCCAGCTTCACCGGCACGCAGCATATTCAAATAAAATTTTGAAAAGGCATTGGATTCCGCTTCCAGAGAATCGGCGAGGGTTGCGCCGCCTTTTACCCGCTCTAACACTTGATGGATGAGTTGATGGATTTTAGAGTCGTCCTCAATTAAGTCCATTAATACCACCAACGAGCGGTCTAAAGGCAAGCCTGCATCCAACAAAGTTGCCAGCTCTTTGGTGAAGCGCATAATATCTTTCTGCGATAGGCCGGAATTTTTTTTGCCCAGCGAAAATTTATAAAACGATTTTAATCCCGCCAGTTCAACTGTAATGGGGATGCAGCCGTCTTTTTGCAACTGCTTAACCACCTGCGCTTCATCGTCAGCTTCTTTTACGCCTTCGATGACATCTCCTTCACGATTGAGCGCTTTATAGGCAAATGAGGGCATCTTAAGCTTCCGAGGTTACGCGCAATACTTCATCCAAGGTGGTTAATCCATGTAAGGCTTTAACTAAGCCATCATCATACATGGTTAACATGCCCTCTTTTACCGCTTGCTCCTGAATTTTGCCGGACTCTTGATGTGCCATGACCATTTTGCGCACGGGATCACTCATCACCAAAAATTCAATAATCGCCAAACGCCCACGGTAGCCAATGCCGCCACAGGCCTCACAACCGACGGCACGATACAGCATGACCTCTCCGGGTGGCGCAAAGCGATTAAGGCCTTTTTCCTCAACCACCTCTGGTAAAGCGGGATAAGTTTGCTTGCAATGCGGACATAATTTCCTCACCAAACGTTGCGCCAAAATACCATTAACGGTCGAGGTTAATAAATAATCATCCAACCCCATGTCCAATAACCGCGCCAAACCGCCTGCGGCATCATTGGTGTGTAAAGTGGACAGCACCAAATGTCCGGTTAAGGCGGACTGCACTGCAATTTTGGCTGTTTCTAAATCGCGCATTTCACCGATCATGATGACATCGGGATCTTGCCTTACAATTGAGCGCAGTGCACTGGCGAAAGTTAAGCCAATTTGCGGTTTCGCCTGGATTTGATTGACCCCATTTAATTGATATTCCACCGGATCTTCAATGGTGATAATTTTGCGTTCTGAAGTGTTGAGCTGGGTTAACGCCGTATATAGCGTTGTTGACTTACCGCTACCGGTAGGGCCGGTAATGAGAATAATGCCGTGCGGTTTTGCCAATATCTCCAAGAAAGTCTTGGAGTTATGTTCTTCAAAGCCTAAGGATGCAAAATCAAATACCACACTTTCTTTATCCAACAACCGGATAACCACGCTTTCGCCATACATGGTGGGCGTGGTTGAAACCCTCAGATCGATTTCTTTACCCATCATCTGGATTTTAATACGCCCATCCTGCGGCAAGCGGCGTTCAGCAATATTCAGTTTCGCCATCAGCTTGATTCTGGAAATGACCGCCGCCGTCGAGGACGAAGGCGGCGATTCAATGTTTTGTAACACCCCGTCTATCCTTAAGCGCACGATGAGTTGTTGATCAAACGGCTCAATATGAATATCCGATGCGCGGGTTTCCAGGGCACGCTGAAAAATCAGGTTAACCATACGGATAACAGGCGCCTCACTGGCAAGGTCTTTTAAATGTTCAATATCATCTAAATCAGCATCATCATCCATACCGCCGGATAATTGCCCCATCTGCGATTTGCCGTCGCCATATTGCAATTCTAATGCCCGGTCAATTTCAGACAACACGCCCACTTTAACAATGACGCGTTTTGTCGTTGCCAGGCGTAAGGATTGTTGGATAAAGCTATCTTCTGAGTCCAGTACTGCAACCGTTATGCTGTCTTCATTGGCGGCAATACCCACCACATGATATTCTTTTAAAAAACGCAAAGAAATTTCATCACCTAATGGCGAGTCGTCCGGATAATCTTTAGTCTGGACAACATCGAGACCGCCCGCTTTCGCTAAAGCCTCCGCCACATTCTTTTCAGAACAAAGCCCTAGTTTAATTAACAATCCGGGCAAGCCAGTTGCACCCATTTGCTCTTGTATTTTATTGACGCGGTTTAAGTCGCTTTGCCGTAAAGATTGCTGTGCGATTAAAATATCAATAAAGTGTTGATAGCCCATATTTAATGTGTTGAGGATTGTTTTGCCAGGGTCGCTGCTGTAATTGCAAGCTTTTTTGGCTTATTAAAAAAATCAGTATAGCGGGTATTTTAGCTTAAAACTGTCACTGCACCGAAGATTTACCCAGTTTATGTGAAGATTTTATGTGATTGCAAGTGCTTTACGCGTTCTGTAGCATAATGCAAATACGGATATTATCTATTAGATCAGATGGGTAACCGCTTGGATGATAGGATGTTTAATGCCTAAAGGTTCAGGGAATGCTTACGCGTACCCTGAACCTTAACGATCTAAAAGCAATACTCGATAGCTTACTTTAAAGGATTAGCCGCAGGTGCCGGAACAGTAGGTGCGGCAGCAGGTATTACCGCAGCGGCTTTATCTACTTTGGCTTTTTTAACTTTTTTAGGTTTTTTAACGACCTCTGGTGCTGAGGCGGCTGGCGCAGCAGTGGCTGGCGCAATGGCGGCAGGTGCAGCCTCCGGAGTCGCTGGCACAGGTGCTGCTTTAACTTTTCGTGCTTTAGCAACTTCAGCCGCTGGCGCTGAAACCGCAGGAACGGCAACGGCGGGTGCAGGAATAGCAGCAGGTGCTGTTTTAGCTTTTGTTGCTTTGGCCGCCACCGGCGCTGCACCAGTCCCAGTAAACAAAATATCGGCTTGATTTTTTGCCAGGGTTTTATCGCCCACACCTTTTACATTGCCCAATTCTTCGAGGCTTTTAAATGGGCCGTTTGCTTCTCTATACGCCACAATGTCCTGGGCTTTTTTTAAGCCAATACCATGCAAAGCATCGGCAAGAGTAGTAGCATCAGCCGTATTCACATTGACTGGGGTTGCCAGACAGGTGATTGATCCTAACAGCAAAAATAACGTCAATAATTTTTTCATCAGTAAAGCTCCAACGCAGTTATGTAAATGAACTATTTAACAGATAAACCGACCAATGACAAACGGCTAAGTTATCGCTAAACGCCTTATCTTAGCAATTATTATTTGTAACACCTAAAACACTTTACAATCTTATCCCATAATCCGACAAAATTAATGCCGACACAGGGGCGCTGATCATTGTCCAGTATAACTCATTGACTATTAACGAATGCTTAACGCCGACGTTACAAACGCTCAAATTTTGTCACATTTTTCAGCAAAAGATGCGCCCATCCTAGAAGCTGCGCTGGCACTGCTGCCTGTAGATGACGAAGCTTATCATCGCCCAGCGGCTAAGCAAGTGGCGCAAATTTTATTAAGCTTACAGGTAAATTTAGATACCCTCATCGCTACCTTGCTAAGTGATCCTAGGCTGGTTGGGCAACTGGTCGAGGCTAATATTATTCAGCATTTTGGCAATCAGGTGATGACACTGATTAAAGATGCCAACTGGCTGAATGCTTTTAACATCTATTCATTAGAAATGGCAGAGCAGCCACAGCAATGCGAAATATTACGTCGAATGCTGCTGTCCATGACGCATGATGCCCGTGCGGTAATTATAAAACTGGCCTATCGGGTGCAGCGGCTATATGATTTATCGCGGGAAAGTGATGCGATGCGGCGCTTTATTGCCCAGGAAACTCTGGATATTTATGCCCCAATCGCGAACCGCCTTGGCGTTAGCCAATTAAAATGGGAGCTTGAAGATCTGGCGTTTCATGCGCTGAAACCAGAAATCTACCATAATATTGTCCAATCACTGGCCGCCAATCGCACGCAGCGGCAGGTAGTCATTGATAGCTTTATTATCGGCTTGCAGCAGCATCTGCAAAATGCGGGCATTAACGCTGAGATTATGGGTCGCCCCAAGCATATTTATAGCATCTGGAAAAAGATGCAAAAAAAACAACTGGCGATAGGTGATCTCTATGATTTACTGGCGGTGCGGGTCATTGTTGACGATCTCGATGCCTGTTACGAAACGCTTGGGATGGTATTGGCGCATTGGCAATTGATCCCCAATGAATTTGATGATTACATTGTCCATCCTAAAGAAAATGGCTATCAATCTTTGCATGCGGTCATTCAAGATTCTCAAGGCAATCAAATTGAAGTGCAAATTCGCACTCAGGCGATGGATGAATTTGCAGAGTTCGGTGTTGCTGCGCATTGGCGTTACAAAGAAGGTGGTCATCATCATGCCGCAACCGAAAAAAATATCGCTACCATTAGGCAACTGTTAAATCAAAAGCGTCGTATCGAACCTGCATTGGAAAACTTTAATACGCATTTATTTTATGATCGCGTTTATGTGCTGACACCGACAAGAAAATTGTTAGATTTGGTTAAAGGCGCTACGCCGCTTGATTTTGCCTATGCCATTCATACGGAAGTCGGGCATAGTTGCCGAGGTGCAAAAGTAAATGGACGCATTGTAAACTTAACTTACGCCCTGCAATCAGGGGATCAAGTAGAAATCTTGACCACTAAACAAGGACAACCTAACCGCAACTGGTTGGATGCTAACCTCGGTTATTTGAAATCCTCCCGCGCCATTAGCAAAGTTAAAAGCTGGTTTAAACAACAGCAAAATGAACAGAACAAGGCTTTAGGTAAAGCCATTTTGGAAAAGGAAACACAACGATTAGGTTTGGCGGTTTCCCCCGTTAAAGAGCTGTGCAAAGCCTTTAATGAGCCTGATAACGACGCGCTGCTAATTGCCATCGGTCGTGGCGATATTAGTCTCCGGCAGATAGCCGGCAAACTGACTGTGCCTGAGCTGGCGGTTACACAACCGGTCAGCATTAATCACAAACCTTTGAATGTCAAAGCGACTATTTTGGTCGATGGCATTTCCAATGTGCTGACCTCGTTGGCACATTGTTGCAACCCCATTCCGGGCGATGCAATTCGCGGCTTTATTTCGCACACACAAGGTATCACCGTGCATCGGTACGATTGTGTCAATCTCTTGCAACATTTAGCACAACACCGAGAACAAGTGGTAGCGGTAGAGTGGTTAGAAGAGTCACCACCCAATTTTGCCAGCATTATCATTCAAGCCAGCCAAAGTGAGTCGTTAGTTAATAACGTAAAGCAAGCGCTAAATCAGGCAAACCTTACTATTCATAGCAGCCATTTAAAAATCCACGAAAATTTAAGTGCTACCCTTAGCATAACCTTAGCGATAAAACACAGTCAGCAGCTAAAAAAAGCTTTATCGATTTGCAAGGCGTTACCGCATGTGGCGGCGGTTAAGCACAAAATCTGAGGCAGACTAAATGAAAGTAAAATAATATCTGTGTCAAGATCCATAAATGCCACCCAAGTGGGCTTTTTATTTTGGAGTAGCCGTAGCAATTGCTATACAATTTGTTTACCTTTTGTATTGCATACTGAATAAAGTTTCAGTTTTGTTGTACGCTTTAAAATTCTGTTTACGTCAGTATGGTCCGTCAATTACGCCTGTCATTTTTACCTTACCAGCCGTGGCTACAACGCCTTTTATTAGGTATCGCGATTATTACCTTGGGTCTTCTGTTGGGATTTTGGCAACGTAATCTGCCCGAGTCTGCGCCTGTGGTTACGTTTAAAACCATAGTCGGTGAGCAGCTTAAGTTAGTTGAGTTAAAGGGGCGGCCAGTGATCGTGACGTTTTGGGCGACTGATTGTGCGAGTTGCGTTAAAGAAATCCCGCATTTAATCGAGCTTTATCAGCGCTACCATGCCCAAGGTTTAGAAATTGTCGCGGTGGCGATGTATTATGATCTACCCAATCATGTAGTTGAAATGACTAGGCAAAAACAAATACCTTACCGCGTGGCGCTAGATTTAAAAGCCGATCTCGCGAGGGCGTTCGGCAATGTGCAACTCACGCCCACTACTTTTCTGATCGCTCCAGATGGATTGGTGGCGGCAAAAATTGTCGGTGCGTTTAAGCTCTCCGACTTACAAAATCAACTCGCACATTATTTTTAAAGGATTTCCTATGCTTTGGTTAAAAGCGTTACACCTAATATTTATGGTTACCTGGTTCGCAGGCCTGTTTTATCTGCCACGGCTGTTTGTGTACCATGCCATGAGTGACGATACCATCAGCAATGAGCGGTTTAAAGTGATGGAACGAAAGTTATTTTTTGGGATTATGACACCAGGATTGATCGTAACCCTTATTTTCGGCGTATGGATGTTGGTTGATTATGCTTGGGTTTTATATGGCCACAGTGGTTGGCTGCACGCCAAGCTCGCAATGATCGTCGCATTAATTATCTACCATTTTTATTGTGGAAAATGGCTAAAGGATTTTAAGCAGGATCGCAATCAACATTCGCATGTGTTTTATCGGTGGATTAATGAAATACCGGTGTTGTTCTTAATTGCAATCATCCTGTTGGCGGTTATTAAACCGTTTTAATAAGCCATCAATAATCTGCAATATGTACATCATTCCCGTATTGGATTTAAAAGATGGCTGCGTAGTCCATGCCAAACAAGGACAGCGTGAGCAGTATGCACCGGTCCGTTCGCCTTTATGTCAAAGCGCTGATCTGGAAAAAGTCATGGCCGCTTATTTAAATTTACACCCCTTTACAACTTTTTATATTGCCGACCTTAATGCCATAGCAGGTCGTGGTGACCATCAAACGTTACTCAATCAACTATTAAGCAAATTTCCTTCTTTGGAGTTTTGGATTGATAGCGGTTTTCAATCGACCCCCAGTCTTTATTATCAGCATGATAATTATGTACCGGTATTGGGCAGTGAATCCTATACTAACGCTAATTGTTCAACGTTACTCACGTTTCAGCAAAAGTATATTTTATCGTTGGATTTTGCGGCCACGCTCAACTTAGGTGCGGAACAAATTTTTGTTTCCCCAATTCTATGGCCTGAGCGTATTATTATTATGTCGTTGCCACGGGTTGGCAGTGATCAAGGCCCTGATGTTGAAAAGCTGCAACAGTTTACCCAGCGTTATCCAGAACATGTCTTTATTGCCGCTGGCGGCATTAGAAATAGCGAAGATATAGCCGCGTTAAGCAAAATAGGCATTACCACGGCATTGCTTGCCAGCGCTTTACATGCTGGTACTATTGGCGCCCAAGATTTACAGCAAATAGCCTCCTGATTAGCGAGCGGCTTCAGCTAACGTTAAAAAATCGTCATTCCGGCAGGGAAGCTGGAATTCAGAGCTAGGGACGGTACAATCCAGACACATTGCGCTCGATTTAAGCCATGCCAAGTCATACATTCACATCCTGTGACTGGATACTGGCATCTCCGCCAGTATGACGGTGTTGGCTGACGCATCGTGCTAATCAGGAATAGCCTTACCGTAAGACAAAAAAACGGGGCTTTAAGCCCCGTTCTTTTTAATTACCCTAAAACTGGGGATGCCCTTATTTTACCTGCTCTACGGCAAAGGTTTTACCGGCTATGGTTATGGTTCCAGAACGCGCCGCATTGGTTTTATTCCGCGCCACCGCAAATATCACCCGTTTGGCGGTGCTTTTTAAAGTTTGAACATAAATTGGTAGCCAAGAGTTGTTGCTTTTTGCCGTCCAGTCACAGTTATTGCCAATAGCCGTGACAGCAACGCTGCCAATGCCACCGGCGGCAGAAAATCGCTTGGAATCCATTGACAAGGTATAGGTACAAGCAGCAACACCATTATTTGCGGATGTCGCCACAATGGCAGAGGGAGTTACTACACGTTCTTTAACGATAATACCGCACTTACTTAAATCGGCTTGAGCAGAGCTGGCATTGACCATCATACAAGATTCATCAACCGCTTCAAAAGCATTGCCTTTTATCCGATCAAACAGCGACAGCACTTCATCGTCCCAACGCGAATCAGGCGCACCGCTTACATACCAATTACCGCCGTTATCGGCAAGAATGATGCCATAAGTTTTCATTGCTTTTAAGATAACTTGCAACTTTGGATCATATTGACTGATGTCATAGTTTGCCTTCATCCTAAAACGAGCCCCTAAGGGCGGCTGAAATTCATTCAACAGTCCGGCCAGGCCATCGGTAAGGTGCGATCCTGGCCAAACATAACTGCGCGTTTTTTCAGCTGTAAAGCGTATCGCGTGATTGATGGCGCCTGCGGCAACTTCATCATAGCGCACCAGCCCTGGTAAAATGGGCAATCCTGCGGCATCAGCAGATGTCCAGCCGGCTGGACGCAAAGCATTGGATTTTAAATCCCAAATCGCTCCAGAATAACCATTCCAACCGGTAGTTTTGGTGGCACTAAAAACTTCATATAGCTTACAGGTGTCTTTATCCAGTGTGATCAAATGATGGTCTGAGCCTTCTTCAACACGCGAATTTGCAGCAATTGGATAAGGCCCCGCATCCGATTCATCGTTAACGGTAAAATTAAACGTATATTTTGATTCTTTTGAAGCGTTCAGCAGGTTATAGGGGATGCCAATTTCATTTCCTTTCCATTTTCCGGCGGCAAAGTCAGTATGTACGCTGGTTCCTCCACCGATATTGGCAATCCAGGCACTAGAGTTTGCATGTACCGGTAACTGATCAATCGGTGTATTCCAAACGTTGTTGGCAGGAAATACATCACAGCCAGCTATAGTCGGCACGGCGGTGCTGGCCACACCGCGATCTTTAGCTAAAGCAGCACAGGCAGCGGCATCCGCTTGGCCAGAACTGGCACTAATCATCAGGCAAGACTCATCAACTGCCTCGAAAGAGCTGCCTTTTATTTTGGCAAGCGATGCCAGTAATTCATCATTCCAGCGCGGATCCGGCACGCCGCTGATAAACCAGTTCCCGCCATTGTCGGCGTTGATAATCCCATAGGTTTTCATGGCTTTTAAAATAATTTGCAGCTTTGGATCAAATTGACTAATGTCAACATCTGCTTTTAATCTAAAGCGCGCACCCATTGGCGGCGTATCGGTCAGTAAGCCGGCTCTGCCACTGGTAAGATGGGTGCCAGGCCATATATAGCTGTTGGTGCGTTGCATGGTAAAGCGAATAGCATGATTAATAGCGCCTGCCGCTATTTCTTCGTAGCGAACCAATCCTGGTAGAATAGGCAATCCTGCGGCATCAGCCGATGTCCAACCGATTGGACGTAAAGCATTCGACTTTAGATCCCAGATTGCGCCAGAATCACCTTTCCAGCCATTCGTGTTAGTAGTATTAAAAATTTCATACAATTTACATGTTTCTTTATCTAAGGTGATCAGATGATGATCAGACCCTTCTTCGATCTGAAAGGTGCTGTTTATTGGATAAGATCCGGCGTCAGACTCATCGGCATATAAAAAAGTGAAAGGTTGTTTAGGCTCCTTTGATGCCGTAATAACGTTATAGGGAATGCCTATGGCGTTGCCTTCCCATTTTCCCGAAGCGAAATCCGTGTGCAAACCTGTTCCTGCGCCAATGCTTGCAATCCAGGCAAGCGATTTTTGATGCACTGGGAGGGTATCAATTGGGATGTTCCAAACATTATCCGCAGGCAGTATGTCGCACCCCGAAATATTGGATGCCGCATGGCCGTTGGTTATCGGTAAAATTGATAACGCAGCGGTTAGTACGGTAAAAAATACCGACCGATGATATTTTAAAATAAAGCTTGGTGTTGGAATCATAGTAGTCATTGGATTTAAGCGTAGTTAAATATTTAAAAAAACACGGTAAAAAGTGCATTGGTCGTTTTTTTATATGGCTCAAGCATAAATTAAAAAAATGCCTCAAAAGTTATGCCGCTCAGTAATATGAAAGTATCGTTTCAAGCAATCGAGATGCTGTATGGCGTGAATAAATTTAATTTAATTTAAGTCTAGTACAGGAATTTTTTTTTTCAATACGCTACTGCTTTAAATTAAGCGGTTATAAATTAAAATCAGACAGGTTGTTTATGTTGGCGAATTCAGCTAATTAAGGTACGGATTTTTAAATTTTATGTCCACGTTTGATTTTTGGACATGATAATGTCGGATGACAAAGCGCTGTTGCTTGGGTTACATTTTGGATGGGTAAATGTTGGTGGTGGGTATGGGGTATGTTGTTTATACCTCACTAAATATAGACACAGATTTTTGGCTTGTTTCGGACAATCCGTAACCTAGAAAACTTGGTTTGGCAGGCAAATCGTTTTGCTTGTCCTAAGAAGCCTCTTCTGGTAAAAAACCACCGGCCTGCATCGTCCATAAGCGATGATAAAAACCTTGCTGTGCTAACAGTTGTTCATGCCCGCCATCTTCAACGATGCGCCCTTGATCAAACACCAAAATCCGATCTAAATGTGCAATCGTCGATAAACGATGGGCAATGGCAATAACCGTCTTACAGCCCATCGCACGATCTAGGTTTTCCTGAATGGTTTTTTCAGTCACCGAATCCAAGCTGGAGGTGGCCTCATCTAAAATCAGAATGGGTGCGTCTTTGAGCATAACCCGTGCAATCGCAATGCGTTGCCGTTGACCGCCGGATAATTTTACGCCGCGTTCACCTACTAACGAGGCATAGCCTTCTGGCATCGCATCAATAAAGTCATCGGCATGTGCCATTTTTGCCGCTTTTTGAATGGCGGCATCGTCTACATCCACGCGTCCATAAGCAATATTTTCTTTCAGGCTGCGATGAAATAGGCTGGGGTCTTGTGGAATTAAACTGACTTGTTCGTGCAATGAATCTTGTAATACTTGTTGAATATCCATGCCATCAATGAGAATTTGCCCGCTTTGTGGCTCAAAATTGCGTAGCATGAGGCCGACAAACGTGGATTTACCCGAGCCGGAAAAACCGACCAATCCCACCCGTTGGCCTGGTTCAATCACCACATTTAGGTTATCAAACACTGGTCGCTGTGGATCATAGCCAAAGCAGATGTTGCGGAATTCAATGCGCCCCTGGGTTATTTGTAGTGGCAATGCACCTGCTACATCCACGATCTCATGTGGTTGCACAATGGTGTCTAAACCATTGGCGATATTGCCGACATATTCGAAAAACTCTAAGAAACGCCGAGTGAGATTTCGTGCATCACTGATAACCAATAAAGCCAGCCCTACGCTCATGGTAAAATCGCCAACTCCGATTAAACCGCTATCCCACAACATCAAGGCATAATACACTGTGCCTACTTTAAGCAATGCGGCGGCGATAAACTGAAACCAACGTACCCGTTCCATATACCAAAAAGTACGGCGGGCGGCTTGCACTTCGGTTTCTAAAAAACCGTCCAGATAATCACGCTCAAACTTTAAGCGGGCAAAGAGCTTGGCATTAAGAATATTGGTGACCGAATCAACCATTTTGCCATTTACTTGGCTGCGGGTTGCCGCGTAACTTTGCGCATACGGTTGACAGCGCGTTGCCAGCCAATAGGAAAGGCTCACATAAGCGAATACCCAGCCTGCGACCGCCAAACCTAAGCCCTGATGGACGTTTAATAACAGTGCGATAGAAACCGCAAAAGTGATCAGAATAGGCCAAAAATCAAATAATACTGACCATACCGTGTGATTAACGCTCATCGCCGTTTCGCTGATGCGATGCGCTAAAGCACCTGCGAAATGACTCCCAAAATAACGGGGTGAATGGTATTGCAAATACGCATACAACGCTTTTGAAGTGCGCTGCCTTAACCGCGGCCCCATAATAATTAAAAGCGCGCCACTGGCCCGGCTAAATATAATTTCTGCTACATTTAACCCAGCCAAGAGCAACAACGGCCCTTGTAAACGTTCTAACATGCTTACAGTTGCGCCTTGTGTCACGCCGTCCATAATCGCTTTAATGGCGTAGGGCACCAAAATACTGCCTGCGGCCTGTCCAGTTTCCAATAGGGCGATTAATACAATCCAGCCATGAAAATTGGCTAAGCAGTACAAAATAAATTTTATGGTACGTGTGGGTAAAGCGGGTGCGTCTGTTGCGCGTTGAAAGGCGTTATTTTTGGACATGTTTAAGCGTTATTTCAGGAATAAATCGGTATTATACTGGAAAGCAGGGTATTCAAGCCGGAGGGTATTTATTGCTTTTGCTACGCATACACCGCAGATAATTTACGGCATTAAAAGTAACGTGATGATTAATAAGCTTTATTCTTACAGTGAAATTTCACTTTTGCATAACAGAACCTCGGGTATACTGTTAAGCTGTTTTTACTTACTTTAGGATAGCAAACAATGGAAGAGTATTTTTCCAAAATTATCGAGGCCATTGGCGAAGATACTAGGCGTGAAGGTTTGCTCGATACCCCAGCGCGAGCAGCAAAAGCGTTTAAGTTTTTAAATAACGGTTACGATAAAACGCTGGAAGAAGTCTTGAATGGCGCGATTTTTACCGCTGATACTGAGGATATGGTGATTGTGAAGGATATTGAGTTGTATTCTTTATGTGAACATCATTTGTTGCCGTTTATCGGTAAATGCCATGTTGGATACTTGCCGCAAGGTAAAGTGCTGGGTTTATCTAAAGTGGCGCGGGTGATTGATATGTATGCAAGGCGTTTACAAATTCAGGAAAAACTGACCAAACAAATTGCCGACGCCATTGCATTGGCTACTGGTGCGAGAGGCGTTGCGGTCGTGATTGAAGCGAAACATCTTTGTATGATGATGCGCGGTGTGGAAAAACAAAACTCGGTCATGACCACCTCAGTGATGACGGGCGCTTTCCGTAAAGAAATCAGTACCCGGTCGGAATTCTTAACCTTAATTAATCGGTAAATTGAACATGTCGCAACAGGATAAGTTGGGTGTTAAAAAAACCGCAGTACTGCTGGTTAATCTTGGCTCCCCTGATGATCCTTCGCCCTCTGCGGTGAGACGTTTTTTAAAGGCTTTTTTGTGGGATCCGCGCGTGGTGAATATTCCACGACCCATTTGGTGGTTTATTCTGCACTGTTTCGTGTTGCCGTTTAGACCCAGAAAATCGGCGCGCGCTTATCAAAAAATTTGGGTTGCCAAAGGCTCACCGCTGGTCTTTTTAACCCGGCAATTGACTGAGCAAGTGCAGCAGGAATTGCAAAATGACGGGATATTGGTTGATTATGCGTTTAGTTATTGCCAGCCGTCAATTGAAGGTCAGTTAAGGGCATTTAAAAAACAGGGCATCAACAATATTATCGTGTTGCCGTTGTATCCACAATATTCCTCCACCACCACCGCCTCGGTGCATGATGCGGTGGTTAAAGAATTTAGTCGTTGGAAACATATCCCCAATTTTACGTTTATCAGCGATTATTGTGCCGATGAGCTTTATATTGAGGCGCTTGCCAATTCCATCCAGATGGCTAGAAAAGAGCATCACAGTGATTTATTGCTGATGTCGTTTCATGGATTGCCCAAGCAACTCATAAAATGGGGTGACCCGTATTGTTGCCAATCGCATAAAACCGGCGCTTTAATTGCCGCTAAATTGGGACTGGCAAAGCATGAGTGGAAGCTGGTGTTTCAGTCCCGTTTCGGCAAGGCAGAATGGTTGAAGCCTTATTGCGTGGAGGAATTGATGGCATTGCCCAAACAAGGCATTAAAGAAATTGCTGTGGTGTGTCCAGGTTTTGCGGTTGATTGCTTGGAAACGCTGGAGGAAATCGCGATGGAAAATAAGTCGATTTTTTTAGAGGCCGGCGGTGAAGCGTATCACTATATTCCGGCGTTAAATGATTCTACAGCCCATGCACAATGTTTGGCAAATTTGATTAGACAGGCGTGTTAGCCAGACTGATGATTGATTTTAAGCGTACGTTTATAAGTTAGGATTAAACCATGACTCAAGCTGTTTTAAAAATTTGGACAGGCATTTGGCCGGTAGTTAAAAGTGCTAGCCCCCTTGATATTAGTGAAGGGGTGATTGACCAAGGGGCTTTTGATGCTATCGAGGTTGATGAAGTATTCGAAGCGGTTAATTATGCGACGACAATGATTGGTCAAGCAGTTTTATATCGCTCCTTAGCCCAGCCTTTAGACACATTAGACGCTATTGTGGCAAAACAGGATGCCATAAAAGAGTTGCAAGCAGACCCTGCTTTAAAAGCCGAGCTTGAGCGTATCGTTGCACTCGCTGCCGCAGACGAAAAAAGTTTTTATTTATTATTATTCGGTGAATTTCTGGGTTCCATGGCGACCGCCAGAGCAGAGCATGAAATTGAAGGTTTCGGTTATTTGCAGTATCGCCGAGGCATGCGTTTTATGCTCAAGTTTGTTGCCGACATAAAAGCGCTGACTTCACCTAAAAGCGTTTATCTACAAGCCATTATTAATAAAATCATTCATTTTACCGAAACCCGGGATTATTCATTAATGCAAGGCCCCGTGTACCTTTCCGAACGCGGCATTCAATCTAAAGAACAACGCAAAGGTTCATGGGTGCCAGCGGTCATTTTTAAACCTAAGCTCTTTAAGCCTCTATTGATCGGTTTGGTGGTTATCGGGCTGTTGATATTGGCGCAAGTATTTCTCGGTGATGGTTTTAGTCCGATTGTGCCTATTTTTCTCGCGCCGCTGCTGTTGGCTTACATTCCGATTGTCGGCGGGTATGATCGGGATAATGCGATTATTCCCTTGCGCGACGGTTATCGACAATCGTCTGCGGTGGGCGAGGCTTTAGATGCGTTAGGGCAATTGGATGAATTGCTTAGCTTTATGCGTTATGCAGAGGCTTATGCCAACCCCGTTACGGATACGCAGCAAGTCACCGATATGCCATGTCAACCGATGGTATTGCCCGAATTCGTGAGTGCCACTAAACAGCAATTAAATCTGCATGCGGTTAAAAATCCAGTGTTAGGCAAAGGTAATCCAACCTATGTTGCCAATGATTTTGTAATGGAACATGAGCGATTGGTGTTAATAACCGGCCCCAACAGTGGTGGTAAAACCGCATTTTGCAAAACAGTGACACAGTCGCAGTTATTGGCGCAAATTGGTTGTTTTATTCCGGCAGAGGCTGCCACCTTAAGTGTGGCGGATAAAATTTTTTATCAAGTACCTGAAATTAGCCAACTCTCTGATGGCGAAGGGCGCTTTGGTACTGAGCTTAAGCGTACCAAAGATATATTTTTAGCCAGCACCGCAAATAGTCTGGTGGTACTTGACGAATTGTCAGAAGGAACTACATTTGAAGAGAAAATGGAGTCATCCACCAATGTGTTAAATGGATTTTATCGTAAAGGGTGCAATACTATCCTGATCACGCATAACCACCAATTGGTCGATCATTTTATGGCAGAGAAAATTGGGGTGGCAAAACAAGTGGAATTTGGAGCACAGTTGCCGACCTATAAACTGATAGCCGGTATTTCCCGCGTCAGTCACGCGGATAGGGTGGCTAAAAAAATTGGCTTTTCCAAGCAAGATATTGACAACTATTTGGCCTCTGAACGATGAACATAGGTACACCTTTAACACCCTCAGCCACCAAAGCCTTATTACTGGGCAGTGGTGAATTAGGTAAAGAAATTGCGATTTCATTGCAACGTTATGGTGTAGAAGTCATTGCGGTTGATCGTTATGCCAACGCGCCAGCACAGCATGTCGCCCAACGCAGTTACGTGATTGATATGACCGATGCGGAAGCGGTTAAACAGGTTATTGCCAAAGAGCAGCCGCATTTTATTATTCCAGAACTGGAAGCGATTGCGACCGATGCTTTAGCCGAAATTGAAGCGTTGGGGCAATGTACCGTAGTGCCAAATGCGCGGGCTATTCAACTGACCATGAACCGTGAAGGCATTCGGGTATTGGTGGCAGAAGAACTGGGTTTGCCCACTTCCCGCTATGCGTTTGCTGAAACTTTGGAGGAACTAAAAGTAGCCGTGGCGGCAGGCATCGGTTATCCGTGCTTTATCAAGCCTACCATGTCGTCTTCCGGTAAAGGTCAGTCGATGGTGAAAAGTCCTGAAGAACTTGATGCAGCCTGGGCTTATGCTAAAGCAGGGGGTCGGGTGGACACAGGCAAAGTCATTGTCGAAGCCAAAATTGATTTCGATTTTGAAATTACCTTGCTAACAGTACGCGCCAAGAATGCCCAAGGTGAGGTCATCACGCAGTTTTGTGAGCCAATTGGACATCGCCAAGAACAAGGCGATTACCGTGAAAGCTGGCAACCGCAAACGATGTCGGCCAAAGCGCTGCAATTATCGCAAGCCATTGCCAAACAAGTTACGGACAACATCGGTGGTTTAGGCTTGTTCGGTGTAGAATTATTCATTCAGGGCGATCAGGTTTGGTTTAGTGAGGTCAGTCCCAGACCCCATGATACTGGCATGGTCACGATGGTTACGCAACGCCAAAATGAATTTGAATTGCATGTCAGAGCCATTTTAGGGTTGCCAGTTTCGACCCACTTGTTGTCGGTAGGCGCAAGTGCGGTTATTTTAGGGGGCGTTGAGGCTGGTGCGGTGGTTTATGCCGGATTAGAAAACGCTTTGGCGGATGCTGATGTCAGTATTCGTCTATTCGGTAAACCGCAAGCGTTCACCCATCGGCGTATGGGGGTTGCACTAGCGACTGCTACCACGATAGATAACGCAAGAGAGAAAGCCTGTCATGCTGCCAAACAAATTATTATCACACCGATTGAGTAAAGCCTTTCTGTATGGGCTGTCATTACTATTAAGTAGCGGTTACGCCGCGACGGCTGTTGCAGACATCTGCCGAAGCAGGATGGCGGACGGCTCAATTATGATTACCAACTTGTGTGATCAAAAAAAATCCGAACGCGTCATTAAAAGCAGGCCAGAATCACCCAATTACGCCAATATTTATAAATACACCGACAGTAGTGGCGTTGTGTCTTACGGCGATGCCAAGCCGGTTGATACACCTTTTCAATTGGTCAGTTTAGGTAGGCCTAAGCCCAGGCATTACTATCAGTCTTTAGCGCATTACAAGCCCAATAAACACAAATTTAGCGATTTAATTGCCCAAGCCTCTATTGAGCATCAGGTCGATGAAAGATTGCTGCATGCGGTTATTCAAAGTGAATCAGCGTATAACGCTAATGCTGTATCTTCCGCCGGTGCGGTTGGTTTGATGCAGTTGATGGCGCCGACAGCCGCACGTTACGGCGTGTATGACCGTAACGACCCCCAGCAAAACATCAAGGCCGGGACGCGCTATTTAAAAGATTTATTGGCGATGTTTAACGATAATGTTGAGCTGGCTGTCGCGGCTTATAATGCGGGGGAGGGTGCGGTAAAAAAATATAACAATACCATTCCGCCCTATCGCGAAACCCAGAATTATGTAAAACAGGTTTTAGCGTTGTATAACAGAGGGTAGTTTTATAAAAAAATATCGGCCACTTGAGCTTGCCGCCGTTCCGGAATTTAAATCCTTACACGTTTTGGTCACTTTATAACGAATATACCATACCCTTTAAATTATATTTAAATAGCATTGTGTTATGTTGTTTGCATGGGGTAATTCCCTAATCAATCGCATTAAAACAACAGTTTAAAGAATTAAAATATACGCTAGTACGTTCATTTATGATTGCTGGCGCTTCGTTAATTCCCAATTAATCCGTTGCGGTGTGCAGTAGTTTGTCCATACTGGACACCGCAAGTGTGTATTTACGGAAAAATTCAATAAATATAATAAAATCAATATATTATATAATAATGTGTCTTAGCAAGATGACAGAGATGAAAAATCGGATAAATTGCCAAGGTCTATCAATTTTCGAGTCTGATCTAATCCATACAGGTGATTATCACTATTGGAAATGCCCAGGTAAGCGTCTATTTTGCTGTAATAACGATAAGTGTAGGGGGATTGGAATTGTGATTTTGCTTTAGGGACAAGCGCGGTGGGGTAAGCATTTTCCAACCAATTTAATATGCACTCGACTTGGGGATTATTCGACGTGTTGGTATTTTTGAGCCACGGCTTAATGGCGCCGTAAAAATTGGCGACATTACTATAATTATTGATGCGGTAATCAGCGGGACCTGAGGATAAATCGCCTCGCCAGTAAACCGAGCCGTCTGCTACCGTAAACAATCCTGACCCACTGCTGCCTGGCTCTGCGCCAGTTGTTATGAACTTAACGGTGTTGAGTGTACGTGCCTTATCATCGAATACTATAGGAACTGACAATGCGGTTACATTGCCAACGCTGACCATCGTATGGTCACCGTGGGGATGATGCACCCCCCAAACCAATTCGGAAAGTTTGAGTTCTGTGCTATCCCACCCGCTGTACCAAACGTTTTCCGCTGGCGAGGCATTTAATTTTAGTAAAGTGGCATCGTTTTTGCTATCAGTCCACAGTAATTGCGCCCCTCCGTAAGTTTGGGCGTATCGGCTATCAGTGCTGCTGCTTTTGCAGGATGTTGCTTGAAAGAACCATTCAAACGACGCGGTATTGGCAGTCGTTTGATCGGCGATACAATGGTTGGCTGTTGCGAATAGCGGTATTTGCGTGTTGGGATCGCTGTCATTCAGCAAGGTGCCGGTACAAATATAAGAACCACCCCCACGGACAAAATTAATCAATCCCGTCGCCGCGGCCGCTGCCTCTAGGGCTGGATAGTCTATGTCGTCTTTAAAACAGGTAAGATCCCATTCTTCCTCCTCTGCATAGCCCAAGCTTTTGATATTGATTTTTGAGTTATTTTTACCCTTAAAGTCATCAACAATAACATTGATGGCATCAATGCTAAAATCCAGCGTTTCAGGCAATTTTACATCCTTGATAAAAATTTCAAGATCAGCTTGGTCACCATTGGTGACAGGCAGCCAAATATTGCTGCCATTTACAGGGTTATGATCCATAGGTGTCAATAAAGTGCCATTCAGGTTTCCTTGCAAACGGAAAGTGAATGCCGATATTGCCTGTTTAAACTTGAGGTGCAACCGCAGTCGTTTGGCTTGATCTGCCTGTACATGAATACGGGCGACATACCCATTGTTTACCCGCTCCCATGATAATTGCTGGGCAGTTATGGGTGCAGGTAGCGTATAAACAGCGCCGGTTTTATGTTCACCAGCGCTGTTTGTGTTCAGATCAATTTGAATAGCGGGGATATTTACCGGAAAAAATTGCATTCCCGTGCCTAAAAAAGCAGATAATCCAGCAGTATCCGTGGTTTTCTTAGCAATACGGTGTTGTTGTTCAGATTTAACCCGTTCCGCGTGAACTTGCAAAGGCGCAAGCAGTGAGAAAACGATAATAAGGAGATATTTATTCATAATGTTAACCTCAGTCATTTCAAACCTTAAATGCAGCCCATAAGTGCCGTTCATCTTTTAACTGGCATCGCTGCGCTGTAAGCAGTCGGTTGATATAATTCAGGGCTTTTTTCAATTCGCCATTCAAGCAAGGATGAGAGAATTTATGCAGAGCCATAAACCGCTTACCGAGAAACAAGAATATCAGAATAATACTTTAAATGAAATGACCGCAATCATCATACGATGTGTCTGGCTAAACGCGCAAGGCTAAGGTTTTGCGTTTGCTGTCAAAACAATAATCCATTCGGAAGTATTTTGCGCCGTCTGAGTTAACAAAAAATACATTCCTCTTCCATCAATTCGCCGTTAAATTGCTAAGCACTGTCAAATATATCCTGAGGGATGGCGCGATGTAAGTATGTGAGCATAAGTCTTTTAACAAAAAATACGGTTAAACTGTTTATAGTGAAACTACCTTATCGTTTACGATGCTTAAAATGGTTCCACTGTTACTTGTTCACCGGCGGTTATCCCGTGGCAATCTGCACTCAGCACAATATAGCAATTAGCTTGGCTGAAGGCGCCTAAAAGGTGTGAGCCTTGTGCGCCTGCTGGGCGGACTTCAAAATCACCGTTATCGGTTTGGCTTAAGATGCCTCGCTGAAATTCTAAGCGCCCTGCGGTTTTCTTAAGGCTGTGCAGGCTGGTGGCATTGAACCGCCAAGGTCGGGTGGGTTGTCTGCCGCATAGCTGTTGTAATGCAGGGGTCACCACTTGTTGAAAAGTCGCTATAACGGCAACGGGGTTTCCCGGTAAGCCAAAAAAATAACAAGCACCGATTTTACCGAACGCCAAGGGCTTGCCGGGCTTTATGGCAATTTTCCAAAAATTCACTTCGCCGCAACGTGTCAATACCTGTTGAATATGATCGGCATCTCCCACTGATGCACCGCCTGTGCTGATGATGACATCATATTGTTCGGCACTGTGGGTAAGGAGGTTTTCTAATAATTCTGGATTATCGCCAATCACGCCGAGGTCGGTGCTGTAAAAGCAGGCATCTTGTAATAATGCGTGTAAGGTATAACGATTGCTGTCGTAAAGTTGACCGCTGGCTAAAGGCTGACCAATAGCCATTAATTCATCGCCAGTGGAAAAAAAAGCGACTTTTAATCGCCTGATTACGCTAACATCGCAGAGTCCGACTGCCGCTAATAAAC
>JABFRM010000016.1 GCA_013141155.1 Methylococcaceae bacterium
TACTCGAGAATTTCTGGCCGGATACCCTGCGCCTGGATTAACCCCAAAGCTTGCCGAGATTTGCTGCACCGTGGATTGTGATAAATCTTTACGCTCATACCTTAGGCTATTTTTAAAGAAGTAAAGTGCAATGATAGCATTTCCCAATAATTTAAGTGGATGATTACGCCCTATAAATTACAGCTTAGCGCGTTACCACGCCGTTGGTAAAAATGCTGGTTCATTACGCAATTCCAAATGATCGCCATTTCGCCCGATTCTTCCACAAACTGCCCCAATCGGTTGCCTAAATTGCCGACAATAGTATTAACCGTTTTGAAGGACTGCACGGTTTCTTGTCGAATGCGGTCAGTTTCTTGAAATCTGCGATCCGTCTCTTGAAACAAGCGCAAAATATCATCCAAAGTCGGTGCGGGAGAAGTACTGGATTGCATGATATAGCTCCTTTAAAAAAACCGATTATAGAGTGATTATACCAGCCCCATAAAAAAGCCGCCCCCAGTTTTCCAAAGGCGGTTTTTTTATTAACTCCTGTGGTATGCTTCGCTGAAAATAGCAGTCATGTGTTCAGTTTCTCCCCTGTTTTATATCCACGCCTAGTTAATACTCATCAGGTAAAGTCATGCGAAATCTCCCTCCAGAAACCATTCAATGCCCCTATTGCGGGGAACAAATCGAGGTATTCGTTGACTGCTCGGTTAGCGAACAAGCGTATGTTGAAGATTGCAGCGTTTGCTGTAGACCCATCGTTTTTTCAGTTATTTCCTCAGCGGGCGAAGTGGTGAGCATTGAAGGACGAACGGAAGATGAATAAATCCACGCTAGCCTTTAAGCGGCGCGCCCCAAACCAATTAGTTTTGTTAGCACCGGTTCAAGCCGCGTCCGCTTTACTTTATCCTAGAAACCGCAGTTGAGCCATCTCGATCCCATTCGCTCTGAGCTTGTCGAAGGGTTGAACGGGACTCTAGACGTTCAACTGATTTTTTAAGCTTATCAACCCTTTTTAAAAAATAGCCAGCCAAGCTAAGAAAACTGCGTTAATTAGCCCTTAGACTCTTTTTTAGATTTTTTTGCGGCTTTCTTTTCTTTAGGATTAAGTGCAGGTTTTTTCTTATCTTCTTTATTGCTTTTTTGTTCTTTGCTCATGATGCACACTCCAAATAATTACCAGGGATTTTCTGAAAACTCGTGTAAGTGATACCAATAGACCAAGCGATGAAAAACTAAACTGACAAAGCGTGGCGACCACAAACAACAGCACCAGCATACGCTCATGCACTAAAAAGAACAACTTACATAGCGTGGCAAGCTGATCTTCAAGTAACCGTGTAAAATATCAGCCATCCCTTTTTTAACGCGAGGTTTTATGCGCACCCTGTATTATAGCCACCCAGATTTTCTGCTGCATAACACTGGCGCAGGTCATCCCGAATGCACGGATCGGCTAAGGGCTATCACCAGCGCACTCGATCAACCCGCGTTTGCAAAGCTACTTAGAAAAGTGCCGCCTATGGGGTCAAATCAGCAAATTCAACTGATTCACCCATTAACTTACATTCAGCGCCTACAAAGCACCCTCCCCGTCCAGGGTTTGCATTATTTAGATCCTGATACCGTATTATCGTCCGGTTCAATTACGGCAGCTTTTCGCGCAGTCGGTGCCGTGTGTGATGCGGTTGATCAACTCATGACTGATCAAGCGGATAATGCCTTTTGCGCGGTTCGCCCGCCTGGGCATCATGCCGAACCTACCCAAGCAATGGGCTTTTGCTTGTTCAATAATGTCGCTATTGCCGCGGAATACGCCCGCCTGCACTATCACCTGAAACGCATTGCGATTGTGGATTTTGATGTGCATCATGGCAATGGCACGCAGACGGCTTTTTATCAGCAACCGCAGGTGCTTTACGCCTCAAGCCACGAGATGCCCAATTACCCCGGCACCGGTTACCCAACTGAAACAGGTGCAGGTAATATCATTAATGTGCCATTGGTCGCAGGCGATACCGGCGTTACGTTCAGGAAAAAATACGCGGAAATCATTTTACCGGCACTGTACGCGTTTAAGCCTGACTTGCTGTTAATTTCAGCCGGTTTTGATGCACACCGAGACGACCCATTGGCAGCAATAAAATTAGTAGCCGATGATTTTCGCTGGGTTACCGAAGCCTTAATGGACGTTGCGGAAGAGGCTTGCGCTGGTCGAATTATTTCGGTTTTAGAAGGCGGGTATAATCTTAAAGCATTAGCAGCAAATGTTGCTGTACATGTTAAAACGTTGCTGGGTGATTAAAAAAACAGAACGGTTAGCAGAACCAATTCCGAGTGAAGACTAAACTCTCGGGTATAATCCCGCTTCTTACCAACCCTATCGAGCATTCCCATGAGCTATTATCAGCACCATTTATTTGTATGCACCCATCAGCGTGAAGCTGGCGAAACTTGCTGTGCCAATCATGATGCACAAGGATTACTGGAATACGCTAAGGCGCAACTTAAAACCCTAAATTTAAGCGGTGCAGGCAAATGTCGCATTAATAAATCAGGCTGTATGGATCGCTGCAATAAAGGCCCTGTGATTGCCGTTTATCCCGAAGGAATTTGGTATCGTTACAAAGATAAGCACGATATTGATGAAATTATCAGTGAACATTTGCAAGCCGGACGCGTTGTAGAGCGCTTAAAAGTATAACTATCATCGCCTGGCTACTGAACAACCATATCATTCGGCTTACCAATACGCCCCAAACGGTCTACCAAAACCTTCCAGTCAACACGCGGATTGTAGCCAAGCACATCAATTCTTGGCAGTCCGCCGCCTTTGACCATGTAATAGCCATTCTTGGCGGGCGCGACCCCCATTAATTGACAAACTCCCGCATGCAAATAACAGCCCAAGCCCAATTGCTCATAACCAAACGCGTCAAATAGCCCTAAGACACTGCGCGAAATTAAGTCGGTGGCACCGTTACCGCCAATTTTGCTGATATTATCCACCGCTTTTTGGCTGATTCGATGCGCCGAGTCATCGCCTTCTGGCGTACCCAGCCAAGCATAAAAACTAATCGGCTGCCAATTTTCTAAATACAAATCATGAACAAAACCCGACAACAAGCCATCTATGCTGCCAAATTTAAATTTACCCGTCAGTTGTTTTAAATCCAGGCGCTCGATATTAATATCACTATAAAATTTCGGCACCTCACTCAACAAATTGGCGACAGCAAGCTGCTTAATGTTTATTTCGCCATCAAATACCTTAACCGTCAAAGCACCCTCCAAATCCAGACGGTTCTGATGATAACTAATGCCCGGAATAGCACCGCTGAGGGTGCCGGTTAAGGGCGTCCAGTCCAAGGCTTTAGTAAGTTGCGCTAAAGAAACTTTATGCAGCGCCCCGGAAAAATGCAGATCAGGGGTTTGTGCGGGCCGCATTTGCCAAGCAAGCTGCTTCACTTCAAAATCGCCACCCAACAATCCAATGCGTACCGGATTGAGCAAGGCAATCGCATCAGCTTTAACGTTTACATTAAGCTTGGTTTTGCCCAACGGCAAGGCATAGAATTGTAATTTACCCCATTCCACGCTGGCATTCTGACTAAAACCTGCCTGTTTTGACCAGCTTATCGCGGCTTTTGCATCAACCAACCCAAATCGCTGCTTAGGATCGTTTAATGCCACCTGTTCAAAATCCAGTTTTAGCGCCGTTAAAGCCTGTTGAGTAAGCGCCATTTTAGCGCGTAACTTGCCCGCCAAAGTAATGCCTTCAAAAGCAGAACCCACCCAAAAAGGCGAATTATAAACAGTGGTTAATTGCTTTAAATCCTGTGCCTGCAAGTTAAGCTCTGCCGCGCTTAGCCACTTGGGATTGGCAAATGCCAGCGTTGCTTCACCGCTTAAAGTGGCAACGCCTGGGTGAATGACCTGAAAATAATCTACCTGCAATTGCTGCGGTGTCGGCGACCATTTTCCGACCGTATCTAACTCAATATCACGAGCAGCGGCGGCAAGATAGATCGGATCGCAATACAAGGCGCCTTTACTGAAGGCCAAATGGCTTTGCCACGTCCAAGCATTTGCCAGCGGCTGAGCATTCATATAAACGTCCAGTTTCGCCCCCTCCAGCGCATAACGACCCTCACCGCCTTGCAGCGTTGCGGCATTAAGCTGCATTTTTAAGGAAGCGTTGGCAGGCTCAACGCCCCTCCCCTCTAATTTGAGTTGCAGTGAAAGCGTGCCTTTTTTTAAATTGAGTTGCTGCAACTTAAACACGGTTTGCAGTTCAGCTAAAGCGATCTGACGCGCAGTAATTAACGTCTGCCATTGCCCATTATGCTCAGTCGCTTTTAAATCAACCCGTCCATTCGCGAAGTGTAAATCGGTTAATTGCAATTCACTTTGCTGCGCACCCATTGAAAAACTAAACTTCACGGGTGAAACCGTTAAATTATTGAGCTTAACCTCAACGTTGCCCTCATGGCATTGCAGCTCTTGGGTTTGCAAATTAAAGCGCGCACAGCGCACATTGAACACGCGCACAGCATCAAATGGACTGGGTAGCTCCAAACGCTCAGCTCGCAGCTCAAGGGCTTGCATTGGCTGTTGCAAATCAGATAATGCCAAATGTACATTCTGCAAACGCCACTGCGTGGTTTTTATTTCTTTGATGCCTAAACTAATCTCCGTCGTCGCCTGACTGACGGGCATACACAGCAAACAGGTTATAAACAAGATGACATGCCAGCTCTTGCGAATACGCAATAAAACTTTCAAATACAATCTTTTAGCTCCTGATAATAATAGATAAGGGATTTAACGCCTTTTTATAGCCACCATTATCTTATCTGCGATAAAACCAGCACAAGCAAAATAATTACACCCAGATGATCAGAAGATTGGTTTACAACCCTGTAAAATTTTAACCAACGTAGACACAGCGGATATATCAGCACCGTTAAGTGTAGCGCAGTTAATATATTTCTGTTTTTTATACGACAAACTACGCGGCGCCCACCCGCTTCAACCTACCGCAGAGTAATCTCAATCTTGTGTGATATGACACACTTTAATGTTATATGCCTTATATATTTGTGTCATTTGCCCTAAAGTCTGTTTTTATAAAAATAAACCACTGTTTTATATTAAAAATTTATTGGCATGATTTGTGCATTATATATTTCGATGGAATTTTTCATCGGCATGTAAAAAAGCAAAGGCAAAGCCACTCCCGTCGCGAGGCGGGTTCGGAAAGCAACGGATCTTAAGCCACACAAGATGGCCGAGTTATCCTTAACTTAACATGTAAATAACATCGGCATCGTTTATACCCAATCAATGCCATAACTTACTATCCCTATTAAGGAATACCAATTTATGAATGAATTTAAAAAACTGGCCATCGCAGGCGCGGTAAGCACATTAATGTTGAGCGCAGGCGCAGCACAAGCGCATGTTTCATACAACATAAACCCTTCAACAGCCAATGGCAATGCATCTGGCCCATGGACTGGTGGCGCACCCAATGGCTATACCGGTAACTTACCGGCGACCTGGGTAGCCAATGTTCACAATGACACCGATCCTTACGCAACTTACGAGGTTTCTACAGCCGATGGCATAGGCGAGGGCGCACCTGCTATTCTTGGCACCACGGCAGCCGGTGTCCCAATCCCTTTTGCAGTTGAGACATTAAATAACAAATGGAATCCTGCCAATAGCTGGGGTAGTGCAATGGACTTCGGTTTGATTGACTTACATGCAAGTGGCAGCCTATTGATTCAAGTTGCAGCTGATGCAACGCAGGGTTCTACTTTTACGCCGGGCTTTACCTTGTTCAGTGGCTGGGATACTTCTGCAACCAGCAGCAAGCATGGCGCATGGAACGTTACGCCGCCAGCAGTTCCTGTTGACCCTAGAGGGACTACAGGCTTAACTTTTTTAGGACAAGCATCAACAACAGATGCAGGTGGCCTGGCCTCGTATCTATTCACTGGCCTGCCTGCGGGTCACTATAGCTTATGGATTGGCGGTAATGGCACTGGCAATACCGCTGCGGGCACTCAAGGTTATATTGCTAATATAACTGCATCGCCAGTTCCAGTACCGGGTGCAGTTTGGTTATTCGGCAGTGCCATAGCCGGTTTGGTCAGCTTTAACCGCCGCCGCCAAGCACAAACGACATAATCTCACCGCCCAATACCGAAAATGCGTTTTTATTTCCGGTATTTTCTTGTTGTTTAAGGATAAAATAATTACCAAGGACGGTTTCTTTTTCCTGCGCTAGTTTTCAGTCATTTAACCCCTAACTATAAAGCAACATGAGCCAATTCATGCAGCTCGGCCAAGCCGCCATTCAAAACAAAAATCTGCCCGAGGCCATCGCTTGGTTTACCAAGGCCGCAGCAGAAAACCCCAAAGATCCACAAGTGTTGGCGTGCTTCGGACAATCTTTGTGTTGGCAAGGCAGGCACGAGGAAGGAATCGTGCATTTACGTCAGTCTGGACAACTGCTCCTAAAAAAAGCCCGGAAACTCCGCGACACTAACTTAGCCCTGGATTTAGTTGATCAATTGCAGTATTGGAACGATTACTCAGGGGCGCTGGAATTATGCAAACAAGCGGTGCAGATTAACCCTAACCTGGTTCGCGGCTATCAATTACTGGCTTTGACGCATTCGCGACTGAATCAAAAAAAATCTGCTTTAGCAGCAGGACGGAAGGCATTGCAGTTGGCACCAGACAGTACGGTACTTGCGATTCTGCTTGCATCGCTGGAGTCCGCTGAGGGTTTGATGGCAGAGGCCAAGCGTCGCCTGGAGAAAGTGCTGCAAAAAACCACCCTAACACCTGAAGAAAAATTCAGGGCACACAAAGAGCTGGCGCGCAGCCTAGATAAGTTAGGTGAGTTTGATCAGGTGTTCACGCATTTACAGGCTTCAGCAGACATCTCCCCCCATTTGTCCGCCGTGTCAAATCAAGATGCTAATCTGGTGCCACAGATGCTAGCAACGCATAAAACCGAATTCGACCGCGACTTGTTAGGCCGCTGGTCAACAGCTACATTCCCGCCTAACCAACCCGCGCCAGTGTTCTTGCTCGGATTTATGCGTACGGGCACTACCTTAACCCAGGAAGTGTTGGGCGCCCACCCTGGTGTTTTTGTCGCAGACGAAACCGATTTGGTCATTGCTACCGTCAAAGAATTAGCACGCCTCTCGACGCACCAAGGCAGTGTAGCTGAGCAACTGAGGAAACTTGATTGGGTTGGCGTACTGCATTTACGCGATTTTTATTGGACACAGGCGCGCGCCTTATATGGCAACAAGATCGAATCGCGCTTATTGCTCGATAAAACCACGATGAATACCCTTGATTTAGGATTCATCAATTGTATCTTCCCCGACGCCAAATTGGTGTTTCTGCTACGCGATCCCCGTGATGTTTGTTTAAGTTGCTTCATGCAAACCATGATTCCCACACCATTAACGGTACATTTGCTAACTTGGCAAAACACTGCCCGTTTTTATGCCCAGGTCATGGATTGGTGGATGACAGTCAAACCAAAATTAACGCTGGATTTTATTGAATTCCGCTATGAAGATGCGGTATTTGAATTTGAACCCGCTTTCCGCAAGGTTTTCGCTCTACTCAATTTAGACTGGAATCCTGCGGTTGCGGATTTTCACAAACAGGTGGCCGGCAAATATATCGCTAGCCCGAGCTTTAACCAAGTGGCGCAACCGCTGTATTCATCATCGGTAGGTCGTTGGCGACATTATGCAGATGAATATGTGGCAATCTCACACTGGTTACAACCGTTCATCAGCGAATTTGGATACGACCAACCGTTTGATCAAGCCTAATCGCCTGCATTGTTTTTCCTGTTTTATATCTGAATGTTATGATTTAATATTCACGGCCAATACATAAGCCGCCCTTAAATCTTCCTGCTATTTTTAAATCCCTGATTCTCACAACCCTTTAACTTCATGTCCAAAACTATATCTCAACCAGCACAAATTGTGTGGCATCCTGCCACTATTACCCGTCATAGCAGAGAGCAACAAAATAATCATCGGTCGGTAATCTTGTGGTTTACCGGTTTATCTGGGGCGGGTAAATCGACTTTAGCGCATGCCGTAGAAGACTATTTATACCAACAAGGCATGAAGACTTGTGTACTTGATGGCGATAATATTCGTCACGGCTTATGCGCTGACTTAGGATTTAGCGACATTGACCGCAAAGAAAATATCCGGCGAATAGGTGAAGTGGCCAAATTAATGCTAGATGCAGGCCTAATTACCTTAACCGCCTTTATTTCGCCTTTTGCAACGGATCGCGCCACCGTGAGGCGTTTAGTGCAGACAGATGATTTTATTGAAATTTATTGTTATTGCCCGCTCACTGTTTGCGAGACGAGAGATATTAAAGGTTTATATAAAAAAGCACGGCAAGGAGAAATACCTGAGTTTACCGGCATTTCTTCTCCTTATGAGGCGCCAGAACAGCCGGAATTAAAAATAGACACGCACCTTTTAAGCATCCCAGAAAGTGTGGCTTGCATCATAGATTTTTTAAATAGTCGCTGCATTTTGCCATCCAATAGCTTACAAAATGCGTATCGTTAAATAAATTCCCCACCTCCCTCGTAAAAGCTCCCCTAGATAAATACCTCACTGTTACGGAGTTATTATTTTCCAATCACTTTTGCGCAACTCCTTATATAATGCAGATTCATCAATTTGGGAGCTGCCCATGACTGCTATTAGCCTTGACCAACCCGTACCCGATTTTGAAGCCGCTGCCACCGGTGAACAAAGCTTTAAGTTATCCGATTATCGCGGACACTATGTACTGTTATATTTTTACCCCAAAGACAGCACCCCTGGCTGCACCCAAGAAGGTCAAGACTTTCGCGACCATATCGAACAATTTAAAGCCTTAAACTGCGTGATCTTTGGCGTTTCCCGTGACAGCCTGCGTTCGCACGAAAACTTCAAATGTAAACAAAATTTCCCGTTTGAATTGCTCGCCGATACCGATGAAAGCGTGTGTCAGTTATTTGAGGTCATCAAAATGAAAAACATGTATGGCAAACAAGTGCGCGGCATAGAACGCAGCACTTTTTTAATTAACCCTGAAGGAATACTAATAAAAGCCTGGCGACCCGTAAAAGTTAAAGGCCATATCGAGGAACTCTTAAGCACCTTAACCACCCTGAATTCATAATTGACATGACCCTAAACAACACGCCGGATAAGAAACTCTTCGTACTCGACACCAATGTGCTGATGCACGATCCAGCCGCTATTTTTCATTTTCAGGAACATAATTTATTTATACCCATGATCGTTCTGGAAGAGTTGGATCATGCCAAAAAAGGCTTGTCTGACGTTTCCCGCAATGTCCGGCAAGTCAGTCGCTTTTTGGATGAACTTATTCGTGGCGCCAGCCAACAAACCATCAACGACGGCATCCCGTTATCGCGCATTGAACATGCGCCCAATGGCGAGGCGAAGTTAGATGGACGCTTGTATTTTCAGACTCAACAACTCGCTTCCTTATTGCCGGATTCCATGCCCGGGCAATTAGCGGATAACTCTATCCTCGCCATCGCGCTGGCCTTAAACAAAAAATTGCCTCACACCAAAGTCATTTTAGTATCTAAAGATATTAATATGCGCATCAAGGCGGCTACCTTAGAAATACCGGCCGAAGACTACCACAATGATCAAACCCTGGATGATATTGATCTGTTATACAGCGGTGCCAGCGTTTTGCCGCCTGATTTTTGGGATACCCACGGTAGCGAAATGCAATCCTGGCAAGAGAAAGAACGCACTTTTTACAAAGTTACCGGCGCATTAGTCGCTGAATGGTATCCTAACCAATATATTTATATCGACAATAGCGATAATTTTGAAGCCATCGTGCGTAGTTGCGATGGTCAAAGCGCGGTGATCGAACTGGCGAAAGATTACCGCACTGCACACCACAATGTCTGGGGCATCACCGCGCGCAATCGCGAACAAAATTTTGCCTTAAATGTGCTATTAGACCCTGATATCGATTTTGTGACCCTGCTCGGCACCGCGGGCACTGGCAAAACCTTAATAGCCCTCGCCGCCGCACTGGTGCAAACCATGGAACGAAAAACTTACCACGAAGTCATTATGACCCGCGAAACCATTCCGGTAGGCGAAGATATTGGTTTTTTACCGGGTACGGAAGAGGAAAAAATGGCACCTTGGATGGGCGCACTCATGGATAACTTGGAATTATTAGGCGATGTGTCCAACCAAACCCAATGGGAACAAGGCGCAACCCGCAATTTGCTGATGAATCGCGTCAAAATCAGGTCACTCAATTTTATGCGTGGACGCACCTTTTTAAGCCGCTTTCTGATCATTGATGAAGCGCAAAACCTCACCCCGAAACAAATGAAAACCCTGATTACCCGGGCAGGTCCCGGCACTAAAATCGTCTGCATTGGCAACTTAACCCAAATCGACACCCCCTATTTAGCACCCACCACTTCCGGCTTAACCTATGTGGTTGATCGTTTTAAAACCTGGCCGCACGGCGCGCATATCACCTTAAGACGTGGTGAGCGTTCACGGCTGGCGGATTATGCCTCGGATATTTTGTGATGTTGAGGATGTAGTGCCGTAGGGCGCATTAGCGACAGCGTAATGCCCCGCATGTTTGGCATTCCATACGGCAGAATACGCTGTCGCTATTCCGCGAGCTGTTTAAGATAAACGACGTTACATCATTTAATCAACGTATACTTAACTGATTTGTTAGTTTGATCGTATAAGGTAGTTTCCGATTGAACCGCGCCATTAGCAGTCCAATTTTGATCATCTTGCCCAAGAGTCCAAAACCAATCATCTCGTAACAGCAAAAAGCTATTGTCACCGGTCAAAGAAAACTTTAAAAGGTGTTGAGTCGGATAATTTCTTTTTGAATTTAAAACATTACCACCAACAGTGCCGTTCACAAAAACGTATAAAAAAGGCGCGGAAAATATTGCATAACCCTCTTTACCCTCTTGATAAAACTCGGGGAGTTCGGAATTTCCCGTTCTAAAGAGGCTATCCACACAAGTATTGTCGCTTATATTCAAAGGCGGTAAGCCACCTTTTATTTTAAGCATAAAAAAATTGCCCGTTTGACTGGTCACAATCATTCTTGATTGTATCGGCGGGGGATTGGCTTGATCAGTAGTGCAATTGAAACCATCGTAACGAATTTCGAGAGCATAAATATTCATACTCACAATATAGCAAGAGAAAATAATTAATACTTTTAAGATTTTCATAAATTTTGATTGGGGATTAATTAGTTAACATGACTTGACGTGACCAAAATACAAAAATAATCACGTCAAAGATTATAAATATGGCGATGTTAAAGCTTTAAGGTCATAAAGTAATACTGTAGCCCGACCCCCCGAAATACAAATAAGTTCCCCAAGTCGCATTTCCAGGTGTTGTTACTGAGGATAAAGAATAACAACCAGCATTAGCGATAGCCGAAGTAGAGAAGCTAACATTTTGAATAACGCCATTCAAATCTATATATTTAAGATTACGCCGATAGGCTGCATTACGGAAGCCAGTTTTAGCAAACTGTCCACTACCCATATCTGTTGCAGTATGTGATGTTCTTGCGCCAAGATAAGCAATTTCGCCGCCAAATTCCAAAAAAGTAGCATTACGACTAAGTTGCCCTGTCCCAAAATTAGCCTTTGGGTAATATCCAGACTGAGTGTGGTTTCCAGCAGGATCGACATAAAACAAGATCCAATTGCCATTCACAGGATCACGATAAAAAGCGAGGCATCCTTCAATCTGAGTTCCTGCGGTAGTACTGGTGTTCGTAAGCACACTCCCAAAATTCAAGACATTACTGGTCTTGACAAATCGCGTAGCAGGAGGGCAATCCAAATCGTAGCAACCAGTTGCATAACCATCAGATGTAGAGTAAATAAACAAGTGCGGAAGGTTATCAGAGAATCTATTGGAGGTTTGATAACCCGCTTCCAATGTTTGAGTTCCAGCACCACTACCACCCACTACCCAAAGCTGAGATAACGACATATCCCCAATCGTTACTGTAGGTCGCCAAACATTTAGTGTGGCTTGTGCGCCCAATATAAAACCATCTATGTTATTAACAAAATAATAATTATCGTCCCTAATGGCTAAATCATGAAATGGACTGTACAGACTTAATTCAGCTTAATCAATAAAAATTGTCACGTCCCAAAAAAGCTACGTAATTAAAACCCATAAGGTTGAGTGGTGATACTTAAATGGATATACAATAAATATTCATCCCCCTTATCACTCCGTACCAGCGCTTTTTCAAACGTTGCGATGCCAGTTGTGACATTTTCCAAATGAAACCCTAGCTTCTGCAATAAATACAAGCGGTATAGCGTGGTATTGAGTTTATGCGGTTCGGTAGGCGCTTGTGCAATCGCGGTTTTATACGCATTACCAACGCTGGCAGGCGTGCCGATTAATATTTCCAAATCACCCAACGTGGATTTGCTCTCGTAGGAGGCGTTCGGCTCATAATCTCTTTTTGATTGACGTCTACTATTGTTTCAATACTTTGCATTCACTTTCCCCGAAAGATACAGATTTAATTTTCATATCATTAATATCCTTATCTGCTGAATAGTTTAAATGATTTATGCAGTGAGTCATGTAGTTAGGGCTATTAAGGTAAGACGTATTGTTTTTAACGCTCACAGGGCTGCTTAATATTCACTATAGAGCGCATAAATGCCAGCAGCACATAATCCTGCACAGGGCAGGGTTAGCACCCACGATAAGAGAATAGAAGTAATCATCCGCACCTGTGCTTGTCGGGTAATAAGACCCATGCCAAATAATGCACCCACTGATACGTGGGTGGTTGAAACGGGTAATCCCCATTTACTGGCAAAAATAACCAATAGCGCGGTGGTTAAATTCGCGGTCAAGCCTTGCCCATGACTGATCGCGGTAATTTTATGGCTCATGGTTTCTGCCACGCGTCGGGCATTCAGCAAGCCGCCAACCGCCATTGCCAATGCCACCAGTAGCATAATTGGCTGCGGATCAAAACCAGGAGCCAATAACAACAGGGCGGCAATTTTCGGCGTGTCATTCAGCCCTCTGGCAAAACACACTGCCCCAGCACTGATGAAATGCAAGCTATCTACTATGCGGTGGACATCAATGCCCAGAATCGTGCCAGCGTAACGGCTATTACAGGCAGCTTGTGTATCAACACTGAGTTGTAATCCCTCCGATTGCCGCAAAACCATTGCGCCGGATTCAGCCTTGATAGTGGCTGAAGTTAAGCTGGGTTGGTTTTCCACACATAAACAAAAAAACGCACTTTCTCCGGTACGTTGCCGAGCTTGCCGAAAAAGGACATAAACCAGCATAGCCAAAAGCACGGCAAGCATCGGGCTAAGCAGTAACGGCAGCATAAAATTGCTTTGCAACGCCGTAAAATTAAGGGTGCCGGTCGCAACCAGGGTGCTGCCTGCCATTGCGCCTAATAAGGCATGGGTGGTGGAAATCGGAAAACCTAAGCGCGTTGCTAAGATTACGGTTAATCCTGCACCACTGGCAATCGCAGTCATAAAGGGAATGGATTGAATTAAGGCATCTGGTGCCAAGCCTTTGCCAGAAAATTTGATCAATAAGGATTGCGCTAGCCAAAAGGCGCAACAAGAACCCGCTAGGGTGGTGATAGTTGCCCAGCTCAACGCTAATCGATAACTCGCACTGCCACTTCCATAAAGGGATGCTACGCCTTTGAAGTTATCATTTGCGCCATTGGAATAGGCTAAAAAACACACAGCAATAAAGAGTAGCGTTATGAGCATTTTTATTTCCCACTATTGTTACATTTATGGAATTATCGGCACTGAAACCGACTTTAGTGATACACCTTAATTCAATCCGGCTATCCAATGCTGAGTTTTAATCGTTGCTTGTTGTATTAATGCGCTAAACCCTGCAATCGCTCCCTCTGCATCAGGGGTTTTAGTCGGCAGTTCTAACTTAAACAACCGCGTGTCTAATTTATGTTGATGATCAATCGAGTAAGCGTCTACCGAAAAACGTAATATCACCCGTGCTTGTTTAGGGCTATCAAACTGTTGTTCAAAATCCAGCAATCGAATCAGTAAGGGATACTTTATCACGCTGTCAGCATTCAGCAAATGCTGCTCAAATAATTCCGGTGGTGAGGCTATCCAGAGATCCAGCCCATAAAACCTGACTTGCGTGGGCGCGGAATACAGTAAGCGGTAGCGGATGCGGTTGTCCCACAGCCAAGTGGGTGCGTCGATGGTGAGGGTGGGTTTGTTTAGGGTTTGATGTTGCTGGGTTGAAGCAGGGATCGCCAAGCCAAAATCATGGAGCGCGGTGCGTTTGGGAGGATTGGTGCATCCCGTGCTGATTAAAATGCTTAAAGTGATCCACCTAGCCAGTAATTTCTTATTCATGGCACATCCTTATAATTCGGCTCACCCGGCCCGACATCATTTTGGTCAGTCCCCAGCAACAATTCCTGCGGGTTGTTTTCCAGCATGGTGGCGACGCGTTTAACCTGTTGGGTGGTTGAGTGTAAATCGGTGAGCAGTTTGTTGAGTTTCGGCAAGGTACTTTGCGTGACCAGCTCGCCGGAGCTTTTGCCCTTGTCCAGCAAATGCCCCGCCTTGTTGCTGAGTGCCTGCACTTCTTGCGTGAGTCCTTGTAAATCTTTGGTTAGCGCATTGATGTTGCTTAAGGTTTTACTGGCATCGGTGCTTAAGGCATTGATGTGCCTCAAGGTCTTTTTGGCTTGGGTGCTTAACAAGGGGACATCTGCCAAGGCTTTATCCACGCCCTTCTGCAAGTTGCCCAGCTTGTCGCTCAAGCTTTTCAGGTTGATTAAAATGCCGCCGATATTTTGTTCATTCTCCGTACTTAACAATGCACTCAGGCGCTGCATGATGTGGTCGGCTTTTTTCAGCAAATCTTCACCGGAATTTAACAGCTTATCGGTTACGGATGGCACTAAGGGAATTCGCAACACCGGATTGTCGCCGGGTGGCAAGGCTTCTGGCATCTTACCGTCATCGTCCAGTTGTATTTGGGTTAGGCCGGTTACACCTTTTAAGCGCAAGGTCGCATAAACGCCTTGGGTAAAAGCGATGGTTTTATCGACTTCAATCGGTACGAGAATCGTACCGGAATCATGGGGATCAAATTTCACCTTGATGACTTTCCCGACTGCAATTCCCCTGTAAAACACGGTGGATTCTGGGTTAAGGCCGGAAACACTTTCTTGGGTTGATATGACATAGATATTGCGTTCCCGCTCAAAATGTCCGATCCAATAGGCCGCTGCAACCGTTCCTACGACCAGCAGCAGCAAAAACAAGCCCGTCATCAGTGCATGATTATTTCGCCCCATCTGCTACCTCTTGATATTGAAATACGCGCCTAGCCCTGCGATTATGAAAGAATTCTGCCACAAACGGATGTTTATTTTTTAATACTTCTGCCAGCGTACCGAATGCCACCAATTGGTTTTCTGCCAACACCGCGACTTGGGTGCATAAATCGCGCAAAATATCCAGATCATGGGTCACCATGATTACCGTGAAATTAAGTTCCGTGTGCAGGTCGGACAACAAGGTCACAAAATCCTCACTGGCAATGGGATCAAGCCCTGAGGTGGGTTCATCCAGCAATAACAATTCTGGCTCCAAGATCATTGAGCGTGCCAACGCCACCCGCTTGGTCATGCCCCCGGACAAATCGGCAGGCTTTAACCAAGCATCTTGGGGAGACAACCCGACCAAGGTGAGCTTCATCAACACCAGCCGTTGGATAAATTCTTCATTCTTAAATTTTAGTTCGCGCAACGGGAAGGCGATGTTTTCAAAAACATCCAACACACTGAATAACGCGCCTTTTTGGAATAACACCCCGCAATTATTACGCAGGCGTTGCCCGTGGTTGGCGGCAACGGTTTTTAAAGACTCACCCATGACCCACACTTCGCCTTCACTGGGTGTTTGCAGGCCAATAATTTCCCGCAATAAGGTGGTTTTTCCGCAGCCAGAAGCACCAACCAGTCCCAATATTTCGCCTTTATTCAGCTTAAGATTAATGTCCTTATGGATGACCTTGTCGCCAAAGCGCGTCCAGACATGCTCCAGGCGCACCGCTTCCAGTTGCTCACTCATGGCATGCCCACACCCATAAACAATATCGCAAAAATGGCATCAATCATGATTACTACGGTAATGGCCACCACCACCGAATTGGTGGTTTCATTGCCCAAGCTTTCGGTGTTGGGCTTGATCCGAAAGCCAAAATGGCAGGCGATCAACGCAATCATCAAGCCAAACACCGCGCTCTTGCCCAAGCCGATAAACACATTGGCAATTGGCACCACATCCGGCAGTTTCAGGAAAAATTGTTGGTAGCTGATGTCCAGCGTGGTTTGCGCCGAATACATGCCGCCGATCAGCGCCGTGGTGCTGGTCCAGATGCTTAAGAGCGGCATACTGATGGTCAAGGCGGTGACTTTCGGCAGGATCAAACGCATCGAATGCGCGATGCCCATTGCCGACAGCGCGTCCAATTCTTCGGTGACGCGCATGATGCCGATTTGCGCGGTCATCGCCGAACCGGAACGACCTGCCACCAAGATCGCCGCCAACAATGGCCCTAATTCGCGGATAATGCTTAAGCCGAGAATATCAATGATATAAATTTCCGCGCCGAAAATCTTCAGTTGCAAAGCGGACAAGTAACTCAGCACAATGCCGATCAAGAAGCCCACCAATGCCGTAATCCCCAATGCCCTTACGCCAGATTCATAAATGGTGCCGGAAATTTCCGCCCACGGGATTTCGGTCGGATGCACGATGAGATAGCCAATATCCAGCGCCAGTTGCCCCAATAACGTCAACAGCGCCAATACTTGTTCGTAGAAACTCTTTAATGTTGTTTGTAGCGCATCTAGGAAGCGGCTAATGGCAGCGTTGGGCGGTGGTGTTTTAGGTAGTTGCTGGGCTTGCCAGCGGTCGAATAATTTTTGGTGTTCCGGTCGGATTAACAAGCCTGCCGGAATCTGTTCGCCCCACGCCTGCCAAAGCATCAAGGCACTGGCATTATCCAGCATCGCCAACGCATTCATGTTCCACTGCAAAGTTTTATCGGTGGCGACAGATTTGATCTTTGCCTGCAATTCAGGTGCAGTGGTCAATTGGCTCAGCGTCCAGTTGCCGGATAAGGTGGCGCAAGCTTGCCCGTTGGCTGGTTGCAAGATCTCCAGTGATGGTGGTGAATCTGGATTGGCAGGCGTGTCAGTTAGGGGCATAGTTGAACAGAAGCGAAGCAATTGTTGGCTTTAGCTTGGTGGGCAAGGCTTTTTTGCCCACCATTTACCACTATGATGCCACAGAGTGGGCAAAAAAGCGCTTTCATCTACATCAGGGGGTTGATTTGGGCGTTTGGGGAGGTTTTTATAGCCTTATCCTTAGCGATTATAGCCACGGCCTTGTTGACCATTCCTATGCTGCCCACTCTGCCCATTTCTACGTTCATTCTGACGATTATACTGACCTCCACCACGCTGATTTTCACGGAAACGCGTAACGTACTCGCGGTTGTACCATCTGTCTTGCACAAACAAGACTCGCTCGCCACAGGCGTTGTAGTCATGGCAGCGTTCTTTCCATCGTTTGGCGTGACCAGGCGGTACGCGTAGATAGATTGGGGGGCGATTCATCGGTACCCGCTCGATTGCTATCGGCTGGCGATAAAGTACTTGCGGCTGCGGATAACCGCCGATATTAAGCCGTCCATAGAAGCCGGGCTGACCAATGCTGAGCGATACACCAACGTCGGCGGCAAACACCGCAGTACTAAAGGTAGTGACGGTGATAGCCGCTAACGCCATGGTGATCAAAAAACGGTTCATATCGAATCTCCAATGCAATTTATATTAGGGCTTCGTGTCCGCCAGCAGTGATGCCATATCATCGGCATGCTCTTCTTCAACGCTGAGGATTTCTTTAAGCATCCGTTGCGTGGTGGGATCCTGTTCGCCCAGATAAATAATCATCTCACGATAACTTTCAATCGCGATGCGTTCGGCGATGAGGTTTTCTTTAATCATCGAGTGCAGCGTATCGCCTTCAACATATTCGGCGTGGCTGCGCTCACTTAAGCCGTCTGGGGCGAAGTTGGGTTCACCACCCAATTCGACAATACGTTTGGCGAGGCGGTCTGCATGTCCCATTTCTTCATTGGCGTGTGCCAGAAATTCCGCCTTGACCGCATCGGCATGTAGACCTTTTGCCATAAAATAATGGCGCTTGTAACGCAGTACACAAACAATTTCAGTGGCCAGTGCCTCATTCAGCAACCGGACCACCTCTTTGCGGTCAGCGCCGTAACCTTCAGTCACTGCGCCTTCTTCGATATGTTTACGGGCGCGCTTACGCAGGGTTTTGATGTCGGACAAGACGGCTTCATGGTCTTTGTCGCTTTTGTGTTTAGAGTTACTCATGATTTATTCCTTGTTATTTGATTAGTTGCGGTATTGAGCTGCCACAGACGGGAAAAAATCATTCACACTTGTGCAAATGATTTTTACCGCTGGTTGCTGGCTATTACAAACCGAAATGAATCTTCGCGTCGCCCAAACAGGATTCTTTAGCTTGACCCACCAAGGCTGCACACTTTTCTTTGGCGACAGCATAATTCGCATCACGCGTGTCTGATACCGCCTCTTGACGGGCATCCGTGGTTTTTTCAATCGCCACTGCATCGGCCTTGGTGGTTTTCATTTCTGCTTCGGCGAAGGATTCCTCTTGGATTTTGGCAGCCCTCACTTCCTTCACACAAATATCTTTATCATTACCCGCTTTGTCATCACACTTTTCGATGGCGACCGCATAAACCGCATCGGCATTGGCGACACGGGCTTTGTAGTGGGTTTTGACGCTTGGGTGGTATTTTTCTTCCAGCGCGGTTTTGGCAACGTTTCTATTGCCTTTCGCGGTTGCTTCACAAATGTCCTCGGCGTTACCGCTAAGGGTATCGCAGACGGCATCGGCTGCCTTGTAGTCGGCGGCAATGGTTTTAGCTTGCGCCTTGTATTGCTTTTTAGACAGGCTATCCGCCATTACGTCAGTGCAAAGAATAAGCCCTAAGCCCAACGCCAGTGTGCTTAAATTAAAGTTTTTCATGATTTAGCCTGATCTTTTAGATGTTCAGTGATGATGCGATTGGTGTCATTCGCTTCTTTTTGCTGTTTTTGCCAATCGGTAAGTTGCTGCTCCGCATCTTCTTTAGTGACGCCGTAAACTTCTTGGATTTTGCCCGCGAGGCTATCGCGCTTACCAGCAATCACATCTAAATGATCGTCAGTCAATTTTCCCCATTGTTGTTTGATGTTGCCTTGCAGTTGTTTCCAATTGCCTTCAATTTGATCCCAGTTCATGGTGTATTCCTCAGTGGTGATGGTGGTATGACAACGGATGTCATCAGGGTTTAGGGTTTTTCCTACACAAACAAAAGCTAAAATAATTCACTTGATTGACAAAATTTAGCCCGTTGCTGTTGTTGCCAAGCGGACAAACGTTGTTCGGCTTCCTCGTCGCTGGTCACGTAGGCTTTTTGGGCATTGCCTGCAAAGTAACGCTGATTGCCTTCGATAACATCCAGTTGCTCATCAATAAACCAATCCCAATGGTCTATGACAGTCGATTTTAGTTGTTGCAGGTTATGTTTAAGTTGATCCAGGTTCATGGTGTTCACCTTTGAATGTAGAGGTTATCTGACGATCAGTATCATCATCATGATGGAGAAAAAAGCTATCGACAGGCTAAAAACCTTAGTGCAACTTTTATCTCTTGGTGTGCAGAATAGGATGATTTTGAGGGAGAGTCTGTTTGCTACCGAACATAGCAGCAAAATAAGCAGCTTTTATTTTTATTGAAATTGTGGGGGGGGCAAACCGCAGGTGGTTATTGGGCGTTATGTACGTTAACGAACAGACGGCCTGGTCAATAACCGTAACAATCATCCCCAGTTGTAAGCAATCTGATTTTGGTTTTGGACGCCTTGCTTTAACGCTTTATAGCCTGACTGGGTTGTACCTCTACGCGCAGGTAACACTGCGCTTTTTTTACTTTAAATCTTGAGACATTGATATGACTGACAATAACAATTCACTGGTTGGCATTTTTGCCAACCACGAAGATGCCGAAGAAGCCATTAAAGCACTGCAATCGTCCGGTTACGACATGAAAAGACTGTCTGTGGTCGGCAAGGACTATCAAACCGAAGAAAACGTAGTGGGCTATTACAACACGGGTGAGCGTATGGCAGCATGGGGGAAATTCGGTCTATTTTGGGGATCGCTTTGGGGCTTTTTGTTCGGCTCGGCTTTCTTCATTATTCCGGGTATGGGCGCGGTCATGGTCGGCGGTCCTTTGGTGAGCTGGATCATCGGTATACTGGAAACGGCGCTGGTCACTGGCGGTCTCACCGCCATCGGCGGGGCATTGGCAAGCATCGGGATTCCTAAGGACAGCGTGATTCAATATGAAACCGCGTTGAAAGCCAATAAGTTTATGCTGATTGTCCACGGTACATTAGCTGAAGTCGAAAAAGCCAAAATTCTCTTGATGCAAAACAAAGCTGAAGAAGCCACTGTGCATCAACAACTGAATGCTTAGAAACGCCCCTAAAATGCTTAAATTAGCGCGCAGTACCCAAGCCGGAATATGAGAACGAGAAAGAGGTTAAGATGAAAAATTTACTATCCGTCGTGATGGTGACTTTTTGTGGGCTGACGTTCATAGAGATGTCTTGGGCAGGTGATACGTCTAAACACCAGAAACTGCTCGAAAAACAAGAGGAGATCAGCGTTAAGCAAAATGAACTTAAGCACCCACTCTCTGAAGCATCGACCAAGCGTATTCAAGCGTCCAATAAATCCATGCAGGCTGTGAGTCGAGTCAGTAAAATCATCGGTATCACCGTCAAAAATCCTAAGGGTGATTTGTTGGGAAACATCGCTGAGCTGATGATCGAACCAGCCAGTGGGCAAACGGTTTATGCGGTTGTTGCTGTTGGCGGGGTATTGGGTATGGGCGATAAGTTTTTTGCCATTCCTTGGCAGGCGCTTATTTTATCGAGCAATAAGGCGTATTATGTGTTAGATATGGACAAGAAAACGCTGGAAACATCACCGGGATTTGATAAAAATCACTGGCCGGATAGTTCGGATCAAGCCGATTTGCAGCGCGAAGGGTTGAATCAGTTTTATCCCACCAAACTTCGTAAAGTACAAAAAACGATGAAATAACGATGCTGAAAAAAAACGGCTTTAAGTTGATCAGTAAGTGACAAAAGCAAATCTGGTCAATTCAACATCCGGTGAGCCTTGCCCATTCCACGAGAGGTCGGCTTGTTAAACTAATCGCGTTAAAAATCCATAAAGGCTAAGCATGGAATTTAAAGATTATTACCAGATTATGGCGCTTAAACGTGATTGCGCGCAGGATGATGTCAAAAAATCCTACCGCAAACTGGCTCGTAAATACCACCCCGATGTCAGTAAAGAAAACGATGCTGAAGCCAAATTCAAAGAGCTGGGTGAAGCCTATGAAGTCCTTAAAGATCCTGAAAAACGTGCTGCGTATGATCAATTAGGGGCTAATTGGAAAGGTGGGCAAGATTTTAAACCACCGCAGAATTGGGACGATGGCTTTGAATTTAAAGGTGGCGGTTTTACTACTGATGGTGCAGGCGCTGCCTACAGTGACTTTTTTGAACAACTGTTTGGTCAAGCGGGGGCGCATTCTGCCCGAGGCAGACATCAACAAGGCTTTGAATCGCGCGGGGAAGATAGCCATGCCAAAATCCATATTAACTTGGAAGACAGTTTTCACGGTGCGACCCAAGCCATTAGCTTAAGCACGCCGAAACTTGACGCGCAAGGGCATGTGCAGCTTAAACATCGTACCTTAACCGTCAAAATCCCTAAGGGCGTTAAACCAGGACAACATATTCGCCTGACCGGTCAAGGTAATCCCAGCTTAGGCGGCGGGCTGGCAGGTGATTTGTATCTTGAAATAGCGTTTAACAAGCACTTGTTGTATCGCGTGCTTGAAACCGATCTTTATCTCGATTTACCGATTACGCCTTGGGAAGCAGCGTTAGGCGCAAGTATTACAGTGCCTACGCCGGGTGGCATAGTCGAGCTTAAAGTGCCGCCTAATGCCACATCTGGGAGCAAACTGCGCTTAAAAGGTCGCGGCTTGCCAACGCGAGAACCGGGACATTTTTATGTGGTCTTGCAAATCGTGTTGCCACCAGCAGACACGGAAGCCGCCAAAGCGATTTACCGGCAAATGCAGGAACAGCTTGATTTTAATCCACGCCTCGCTTTGGGAGTTTAGCGCTGATGAATTCACAAAACTTAACTTTAGTGCATACCGGAACGGTTATTGAAGAAGATAGCTTGACCTTGGGCGATCTCTGTCGTGCATGTGGTACACATGCCGACTGGATCATTTGCTTGGTTGAGGAAAGTATCCTTGAACCGCAGGGCAAAGAAATCCGTGCTTGGCGGTTTTCTGGGGCTAGTTTGATACGGGCGCGTTCTGCCTTGCGCTTGCAGCGGGATCTGGGCGTCAATTTAGCCGGTATAGCCTTAGCGCTGGATTTACTGGAAGAGTTGGACACGCTACGCAGGACATTAAACCACTTAACCATTCAAGAGCTTGGTAACAATGACTGAATTAAGTCTCTCAATCGCAGCGCATTGCTGCTAATCAACTATTACTTAAAAGGACATCATCATGAAATTAACTTGGATTCTGGTCGCCGATAACACCCGCGCCCGCTTTTTTACCGTTACGACACCCTCCTCCGAATTAACGGAATTTGATGGCCTGGAACATCCTGAAGGCCGGCTGCACGACCGGGAGATCACCAGCGATCTACCGGGGCGTATCAAAGCGTCTGATGGCGTTGGACATGCCTTTAGCCAGCAAACTGATCCAAAAGCACACGAATCGGCAGTGTTTGCGAAGTTTATTTCCGACTGCCTCATTGAGGCTTTTAACGCCCATAAATTTGAACAATTAATCCTCGTCGCTGGCCCAGATTTACTGGGTTTACTGCGCCAACAATTGCCTGAACAGCTGCAAAAACAAGTGTGCTTTGAGTTGGATAAAACCCTCACCTCGCTCAGTGCTGCGGATATTCGACAGCATTTACCGGAATTTTTGCCGCATCTTTAATGCTGCCGACATTGCGATGCACCTAAAGCAGAATCGCAAGCTAATTGGCGCAAGCATTTTACTGTGCTTACCCCTAATCGTTGCTGCGGAACAAGAAGATTTTTTGGATGATCCTTTTGCAACGCGGCAACAAGTCAGCCAAAATTCAGGGAAAAATCAACATCAGCCTGAAAACCCCTGCCTCTTGAATAAAGCCACCGAACAGGCCTGGACATTGGTAGATGTCCTCGATCAAGCCTTGTGCCACAATCCGCAAACCCGTCAAGCCTGGTCGAATGCCTTGTATCAGGCGGGGCAAGTGGGTATTGCCAAAGCGGCTTATCTGCCAACGATCACCTTGAATACGGCGGTTTCGCGGAGTATGAACTCCGCCAGTAGCAGCTTGCAGGTCACCAGTATCAGCAGTAGCAGTGGTGGCTCGCAGCAGATTACTCGCTTCACGCCAGTCGTCAGTTTAAATTACTTACTGTATAACTTTGGTGGCCGCGAAGCGCAGCTAGACAGCGCCCAGCAAACCCTCAATGCCTCGAATTGGACACACGATGCTGTCTTACAATCTGTTATGTTTTCTGCCATCCAGACCTATTATCAAGTCTTTGCCACCCAATCCGCCGCCGATGCCGCCATCATCTCCGAACAAGCCAGCCAAGCGGCTTTTTTAGCCGCACAAAGCCGCCATACCATTGGCACGGTCGCCTTAGTCGATGAACTGCTGGCAAAAACCGCTTTTGCACAAACCCAATTGACTCGACAAAAAACCGCTGGCGAGGCGCGGGTAGCGACTGGGACTTTAGCGAATGTGTTGGGACTAGAAGCTGACTTTCACTTAAGGATTGCGCCGCCCTCACTGCCCAAACCGGACGCGCAACAACACAGCCATGTGCATCAACTGATTGAAGAAGCCAAAACCCTGCGCCCTGATTTAGCTGCCGCTGAAGCGACGGTCAAGGCTGCCGAAGCCAATGTCAAAGCGGCTGAAGCAGGTCACTTGCCGACACTTTCTCTCATTGGCAATTATGGCTACAACCACACCAGCACCCCCAGCGACACGCAAAGCTGGACGCTGGGGATGCAAGTCAGCGTGCCGATCTTTACGGGCTTTACCACCACCTACCAAATCCGCAGTGCGAAAGAACAACTTGAAGTAAAGCGGGCGAATTTAGACCAGCTAGATCAATCCGTCAGTCTGGATGTGTGGAAAGCTTATCAACTGTTAAATACCGCCTATGAGAGCTTCAACAGCAGTGAGGTCTTGCTGGCCAGCGCCACGCAAACCGAACAAGTCGCCTTGGGGCGCTATAAAGCCGGTGCTGGCATTATTATCGATGTCTTAAACGCACAAGCCAGCCTCGCCAATGCGCGGCTACAACTCATCCAGGCGCAATACACTTGGTTAACTCAAAAAGCACAATTGGCGCAGGCTTTAGGACGCTTAGATTATGCCGCTTTACCCAGGTAAATGATGATGACCCGCACAGCACTGTTTTGGTTGGCAATATTGATTTTTGGGGCGGCAGGGGCTTATGCCTACTGGCATTGGCATAATTCCATGCACATCGTCCAATACCGCACCGAACCCTTAGCAAAAGGCAGCATCATCCAAGCGGTGTCTGCCAATGGCACGCTAAACCCGGTAGTGCTGGTGAATGTTGGCACCCAGATATCAGGGGTGATTAATAAACTCAATGTCGATTTTAATGATCGGGTGACTAAAAATCAGGTGCTGGCTGAAATTGATCCCTCGCTGATTAATGCACAACTCGAGCAAAGTCAGGCAAGTCTCGCCAATACCCAAGCCTCGCTCAAATTGGCTGTCGCCAATGCCCAGCGTGCGCAAGAGCTTTACGCGCAAGATTACATTGCCCGCTCGGAACTGGATCAAGCGGTGCAAGCCTTGGCGGTGGCCCGGGCACAGGTCAATGCCGCGATAGGCTTGCTCAAACGCGATAAAACTAATTTTGGCTATACCATCATCAAATCGCCGGTATCCGGCGTGGTGGTGTCACGCAGTGTCGACATAGGCCAAACCGTTGCCGCCAGTTTTACCACTCCCACCTTATTTAAAATTGCCCAAGATTTAAAACGTATGCAGATTGATACCTCGGTGGCCGAAGCCGATGTTGGCGGCGTGCGCAGCGGTCAAGCCGTCAGTTTTACCGTGGATGCCTATGGTGACCGGGTATTTAATGGCAAGGTACGCCGCGTCAGGTTGGATTCGACGGTGTTGCAGAATGTAGTGACTTATGATGTCGTCGTGGATGTCGATAATCCTGAGGAAATCTTATTACCCGGTATGACGGCTTTCGTCAGTATCGTGATTAACGAAACGGTGGATACCCTAAAATTGCCTTTGGCAGCCTTGAAGTTTCGTCCTAACGGGGTCACCACACCCCAGTCCAGCAAAACAATTTATCGCTTAGTGGATAACAAAGCCCAGTCTATTCCGGTACAACTGGGCATTGCTGATGGGAAATATGTGGCATTAAAAAGCGGTGATTTACAAGTGGGTGATGCGCTTATTTTGGAAGATCTTTCTGTAGATAAATCCAAGCTGCAAACAGGCGCGAAAGATAATTTCAAGATCAAACCTTTCTGATGACTCGACCTTTAATTTCCATCTCCGGCTTGTATAAACACTATTTGGTGAATGTGCCGGTGCTTAAAGATATTAATTTCAGCATCGCCAGTGGCGAATTTGTCGCCATCATGGGACACTCCGGCTCTGGCAAATCAACCTTGATGAATATTTTAGGCTGTTTGGATACCGCCAGCGCAGGGCATTATTATCTGGAAGATCGCGATACTGCGGCGTTAAGCAGCGATGAATTAGCCTTATTACGCAATAACTTAATTGGCTTCGTGTTCCAAGGCTTTAATTTATTATCGCGCAGTACGCTACTAGATAACATAGCCCTGCCTTTGCTCTATGCGGGCAAAACGCAGGCAGAACGGCACGCAAAAGCGCTCAATATGTTGGCACGCGTCGGTTTGGCTGAATTGGGTGAACGTTTACCTAATCAACTCTCCGGCGGTCAACAACAGCGGGTTGCTATTGCCAGAGCGTTAGTTAACGATCCAAAATTGATTTTGGCGGATGAACCCACCGGCAATCTGGATACCAAAACCAGTGACGACATCATGAAAATTTTTATCGATATGAATACCGAGCAAAAAATTACCATTGTGCTGGTCACCCATGAACCGGATATCGCCGCTCATGCTAAGCGCTTAATACTGGTTAAAGATGGGCAAATCGAGAGCGACACGCGCACATGATTATCACGGCATTATTAGGCGAAGGTTGGGCTGCCATGCTGGCCAATCGCATGCGGACTTTATTAACCATGTTAGGCATGGTGTTTGGCGTCGGTGCAGTTATTATGATGTTAGCCATTGGGCAAGGCGCGCAAATGCTGGTCAATGACTCTATTGCCTCGATGGGGAGTAACCTGTTTATTGTGCTGTCCGGCTCAACGTCAGCGGGCGGTATCCGGCAAGGTTCAGGCACCGTGCCAACGCTCACCTTGGCGGATTCGCAAGCCATTGGTGAATTGCCAACGATTAAAGCCGTTGCGCCCAATCTCTCTAATACGGCGCAACTGATCTACGCCGCCAATAACTGGAGTACCCAAATTTCCGGCACCACACCTGCGATGATGGAAGTGCGCGACATTGATGTCGTTTCTGGCGCAAGCTTTACCGACAGTGATGTCAGAGCAGCCACAAGAGTCATGTTGATTGGGCAAACCGTGGTCAGCAACTTGTTTGGCGATGAAAATCCGCTCGGTAAAATGGTCAGGGTGAAAAACAGCCCTTTCATTGTGGTAGGTGTGCTAGCGCCCAAAGGTCAAAGCCTGGATGGCCGAGATCAGGACGATACCGTCATCATCCCC
>JABFRM010000105.1 GCA_013141155.1 Methylococcaceae bacterium
ACAATATAAGAAGTTGGCATTGATTCCACACCAAATTTATCTGCCCACTGTCCGCTTGGATCGCTCAACACTTTAAAGGTGACTGGAAATTCTTTTAAAAACTGCTCAGCTTTCGCTTTATCTTCATCCAAATTCACTGCAACCACTTCAAAGCCCTGCGCTTGCAATTTCTGATGCAATTTATTCAACAGTGGGAAAGATGTACGGCAAGGCGCACACCAAGAAGCCCAAAAATCCAAATAAACCACTTTGCCGGCAAATTGCGACAACGGCGTCGGTGTATTTTGCTGTAACGTTGGCAATGTAAAAGTAGGGGCAGGTTGTCCTACATCAACCGCACTCGCTGTGACCGATGCAACACTGGCTAATACTGCAAATATGGCTGAATATAATTTAGTTCTCATTTCTTTTTTCCTGTGTGAAGGTTGTTGAGCAACCTTAAAATAGTTATTGTAAAGATTAAGATGACACTTAAAACGTTTTAAGATAAGCCGCTATGGCCTGTAAATCTGCATCACTGATGCCTTTTAAAAAGCCCATAGAGCCTTTATTTTTATTAATTGCTTCGCGGACGGCCAAAGGGTCTTTACCCTTCAATATATTGTAAGCATTAGGTTTAGGGTTAATACCATGACAACCAGAACAGCCTTTACTTTTGTATAACGCCTTGCCTGCCGCCAATAAGGCTAATGGATCCGTGTCAGCGCTCGTAGAAGAACAAGCATCCGCTTTGGTTTCGCTATCATCTTTATCATCTTTAGCCAATTGTAAAAAACTGGCTTCCGGCAGCGTACACTCCACCACGGGAACGGGCGTGGGGGAAAGTGTCGGTATAGCTGGCGCTGGCGTCGGTTCCGATGAAGGAACAGGCGACGGCGTAACGGTTGGAGGCGAAAATGGCAATATCGATGCGGGTTCAACGGGTAAATTAACCGACAACTTCAACTCGCTTAATCCCCCTAGCCAATTATTAACATTCAACGGACTTTTCCCAACCGGCGTAACCACTTGATACAAAGAATACACTGCTGGCGGCACACCGTTACTGTCTAGTTTCAACACCACTTTATCGGCGAAAAAATTAGCATTTTGGGTATAGGGCGTCACCGTCTTTGTATAATTTCTGCCCGCATCGCCAAAAAAATATAACTCTCCATCCACAGCCGTTGCCAAATATAAATCACCTTGTACGAGCCTTGAAAAGCTGACGCTAATAGTTGCAGCACCCGAATTGCTATCTATCACGGTTTTATCCGTTTTTAATTGCGCAGTAACATTGGCACAGACAAACATTAACGCAACAGCACACCAAAACGGTTTTACAGTCAGCATAAATCTCGACTTCGCCCTCATTCTTAACCAATACCCATTAATTGTCATACATAAACGCCATTGTTTATAAAAAACGAAGCCGAGACATGAGCCATTCGCTTAAAACGTACTTAAATACGCCGCTACTGCTGCTAAATCAGCGTCGCTGGCAAATTGCGGATCAGCAGGGTCACCCAAAAAGCCCATATCACTAGGGAATTTTGTAATCGCGACCTTTAGCGCAGGAACCGTTTTGCCTAAAAGCACCCGATTGGCATTTGCAGCAGGATCGGCTTTATGACAACCGCCTGCAGAACAGCCTAAGCTTTTATATTTCGCCTTGCCAACAACGGCATCGCCGCCCGCTGGGGGAGGGGTTGGTGCCGGCGTATCCGTTGGTGCTGGTGTTGGCACTGGCGCATCAGTCGGTGCCGGTGTTGGCACTGGCCCACCCGTTGGCACTGGCGAAGGGGTTGGTGTAACATCCGGCACGGTATTGGTTAAATTGATATTAAATTCAATTTTATTTAAACCGTTTATGCCGCCTATCCAGTTATTAAAGTTAAGCGGATCTGAGCCAGACACAGCAACCACTTGAAACAACGGATATTTGCCAGGAGCAATACCGTCAGATGGCGCATCTAATACTGGGAAATCTTGATTGGGCGGTGCAGTGACATTTTTTGCGTAAGGCACAATAGCGGTATTAAAGTTATTGCCCGGCGTTAAAAAAAACAGCGTGCCACCCACCTCGGTTGCCAAATAGACATCACCTGTCACCTCGGCATCAAAACTGACTGCCGCGACCACGCGATCACCCATAATGCTGTTGACCTCTAATTTAGGGCTTTTAACTTGCGCCAAGACAGTCGTGCCAATGCAGCTTAAGCCAATGGCAATAAGTAAGGGTTTCATTTTAAATTTGTTCATTTTTCTAACCTTTTGTTTACTTTACATAATTGACCATTATTGGCTCAACTTTATCTAAATAAGCGACCACCTGAATGGTCGCCGATATTGATGCGTCCTAACGAAACCACACCTCACCCTTTCAGGCAATGCACATTTCCGTAGGATTTATTCTACCTATCCACTACTGCGTTGCTAAATAATCAGCTATTAGCTGTAAGTCTGCATCAGCTACAGTACTTAAGAAACCCATACCTGAATTGGCATCATTTGCAATACCCGCTTTAATACCAGCAAGCGTTTTACCGCTTGGCAGCAGCTTGTTTTTACCTGCCGCTGGATTGGCACCATGGCACCCACCACTTGAACATGTAGAACCACCCGGTGAAGCACCCGGCAAAGCAGTTTTATATAACGCTGCACCAGGCAATACAGGTACTGTTGTTGGAGCAACAGTCGGCGCCACTGTCGGAGCAATAGTCGGAGCCACTGTTGGCGCAATAGTCGGAGCCACTGTTGGAGCGATAGTCGGTGCCACTGTTGGAGCGATAGTCGGTGCTACTGTCGGCACTGTCGTTACAGTTGGCGGTGTGGTTGGTACTGCCGTTACGCTTGGCGTTGTAGTCGGCACTGTGGTTACTGCGGGTGTCGTAGTAGGCACCGTGGTTACTACTGGCGCCGTAGTTGGAACTGTTGTCACTACTGGCGTCGGTGTCGGCGCTGTGTTAGCTAAATTAATTTTAAATTCAATTTTACTTAAACCGTTAATCCCGCCAATCCAGTTGTTAAAATCAAGGGGATTTGCACCTGGTAAGGTCACGACTTGATATAAAGGATAGGTAGCCGGTTCAATGTTGGCACTGGGAATATCCAATACCGGCAAATCTTTATCAAAACTGCCATTTTTTACAAAAACGGTGACAATGGGCGTGAATAATGACTGCGGCGTCATAAAATGCAGTACCCCGTGAATTTCAGTTGCTAGATACAAATCACCCAGCACGGGTTTATCAAAGCCAACCATAGCAACAATGCGATCATTGTTAATACTATTAACTTCTAACTTAGGGCTATGCACATAAGCCAAGGCACTAGCGCTGATGCAGCTTAAGCCAATAGCCATTAACATGGGTTTCATTTTAAATCTTATCATCATAATTCCAAACCTTTTGTTTATTCTAAAATGATCAATTATAGCTACTAAACTCTAAATTACACTAGCGACCACTAAAACAGCCGCTAGTATAAAAATCATCCACTGGGCGCACTTAACGCGCGCGCCCAGTAAAGTCTATTCCTTTAGAATACGCTTTAACTAATTGACTACTGCGTTGCCAAATAATCAGCTACTAGCTGTAAGTCTGCATCAGATGTAGTACTTAAAAAACCCATACCCGTATTGGCATCATCTGCAATACCCGCTTTAATTAAAGCAAGCGATTTACCGAGGAGTATTTTGTTTTTATTTGTCGCTGGATTGGCGCCATGACAGCCACCGCTAGCACAGGTCAAACTTTTATATAACGCTGCGCCCAATACTGGCGGCGCTGTTGGAGCTACAGTCGGAGCCACTGTTGGAGCTACAGTCGGAGCCACTGTTGGAGCCACTGTTGGAGCCACTGTTGGCTTGGTTGTAGGTGCTGATGTCGGCGCCACTGTTGGCTTGGTTGTAGGTGCTGATGTCGGCGCTACAGTTGGCTTGGTTGTAGGTGCTGATGTCGGCGCTACAGTTGGCTTGGTTGTAGGCTTAGGTTGGCCCGTTGGCGCTACAGTTGGCTTAATAGTAGGCTTAGGCTGACCTGTTGGCGCTACAGTTGGCATAACTGTCGGCTTAGGCGTACATTTTTCGCCATCGTCCTTCTCATGCCCATTCTTAGACTTCTCAGATTTTTTACAGTCATCCGAGCTGCCATCATGGTTAAGATCACCATCATGATAACCATCATGGTTAAGATCATCATCAGAAAAACCATCGCCATTGTTATCCTGGGTTACCGCGACAGGCATGTTAATATTCATATTTAAACGGCTCATGCCACCTAAACCATCCCTCCAGTTGGTGAAGTTTAACGGATCTGTACCTGGCTCAGTAACCACCGCAAAAAGCGGATAATTAGCCGCAGGAATGCCCTGAGCCGAAACGTTCAGCACTTCTAAATCACCGTCATAATGACCATTACTTTGAAAAGGCGCCGCTTTAGTGCCAAATGTATGCCCTTGATCAGCAAAGAACTGCATTTTTCCAGCAACAATGGTTGCCAAATACAAGTCACCATCCACAGCCTTGTCAAACTTTACGGACACTACCGCCGTGTCAGTACCACCTATAACCGCTTTAGTCGTTGTTAATTGCGCAGATGCACTGATGCTTACTACACTTAACCCTAATGCAATTACAAGGGGTTTTATATTAAAATTCATCATGTTTATTTCCCATAAAATTAAAATAATTTCACTTGGTTCAATAACCTTTTTGCGAAATTCGAACGTATCAAAAAACAGCTTTAACTGCCATAAAATGAAGACCCCCTACACATAGCGGGGTCTTCATGTACCTACTTTACTACTTTACTACTTTACTACTTTACTACTTTACTACTTTACTACTTTACCAAGATCATAACACATCGCTTAATAAGCCGCAATAGCCGCTATTTCAGCAGCAGTCAACCCTTTCAAAGAACCCATGCCGCCTCTGTTAGAATTGATAGCGCCTTGGATTGCCGAAGCCGAGCTGCCCCGTTTACCGGCACCATGACAACCCGCACAATTAGTGCTGTACAAAGTCGCACCGTTCAGTGCTGGTGCTGTGGTTGGCTTAGGTGCAGTCGTTGGCGCTATGGTTGGCTTAGTCGTTGGCTTGGGCACAGTCGTTGGCTTAGTCGTTGGATTGGGCACAGTCGTTGGCTTAGTCGTTGGATTGGGCACAGTCGTTGGCTTGGGCACAGTCGTTGGCTTAGTCGTTGGATTAGGCACAGTTGTCGGTGTCGTCGTTGGATTACAGCTCGTATCATCCCCAGCCGGCGTACTTACTACTGGCGTTGGTTTAGGCGCTGCGTGATCAGATTCGGATTCGGATTCAGATTCAGATTCTGAATGCGCTTTTCTTTTAGATGCTTTACATTCATCTGAAGGCATACCGATGCTGATGTCAACTGTACTTAAGGCACCTAGGCCACCCACCCAGTTAGTAAAACTCAAAGGGTCAGTACCTGGCTGAACAACAACTTCATACAGGGAATAATTAGCAGGAGGAATACCCGCCGCCGAAACATTCAGTACTTTTAACACACCACTGAAAGCGCCATTTTTTTGAAAAGGCACAATAGCGGTACTCAAACTTTTACCTTGATTGCCAAAGAAATACAGTTGACCGTTCATTTTGGCAGCCAAATACAAATCACCATTAACAGGCTCCGCAAATTTTACAGATATTTGAGCGGTATCATTGATTTTTAAAACCGCTTTATCCACTATCAATTCCGCAGAAGCGCTCATGCTTGCAACACTTAAACCTACTGCTACAATTAATGTCTTCATATTAAATTTAATCATGTTTTATATTCCATAAAAATTAAAAAATAGCCAACTTAAGCAATATTTCTACTTTACAGCACTCACCAATCCATCACTCATGTCAGGATCAATTAAGACATTGACAATAATACTAAAGCAAAATGCGTGCCAGTTATTTTAATTAGTAATTAAACTATTGATTAACATATAAAATAAATGCAATTAACCTTACTGTAACATTTCATCGCGCCAACATCACCCCACTTTCATACCATTTTTGCAGGATTTCATACCTTTTTTGCGGGGTTTCATACCAAAATTGCAGCGCTTCGGTTTTATCCCCACAAAATGCTTTACCAGATAGGCGCTTTACATGGAATTTAATTTTAATAACAACGGCTTGAATAATATCTAAGCATTCAGCTAGTGCATTGAAACCTTAAACCCCAATGCGCTGATTCGCGCCGCAAAGTGCTGCATCACTGCCGAGTCCACCGCTTTTAGGTAGGGCGCCTCCGGCTGTAACGAAGGCCTGGCGAGGGTGTATAGCATAATTTCACTCAAGCCAGATAAGTCTAGCACCTGTTTTAACAAATCTATATACGCATCCTGTTCGGCATCCGACCACCCTGCCCCCGCATAATCCAGCAAGCACGTTTGTATTTTAGTGGGGCACAATTCGGCTGAAACCCTTAGATTACGCAGGGTCTGCGCTTCTGACTGCCGCGTATTGTTGATTTTTTGCCTGCCAGCCAGCGTGGCGCTGTCAAGCTTAAACCAGACTTCGCCCCCTAGAGCCTGTAGGCTCTTAAGCCCTTGCTGCACATTGGCTTGATGGATCAAACTGCCGTTAGTAATCAACACGGGCTTAATTCCCGGCAATAAGCCTGCATCCAACGCAATTTTTCCGATTAATGTGACCAACCGCGCAAAATATTTTGCACTGGTGGGTTCGCCATTGCCGGAAATAGCAATGTCTTTAAGCGTGCGCTTGTCTGCTTCGACCTCAAAACGGTCATAAAAATCACCTTGCAACACATCCTTTAAGAAGCTGCGCAACTCTTCTTCTAATAAGTCAAAATCAATGTCGGGGGCTGCGCCAATTTTTAAATCCGGCACCTGACAATAGACACAGCGCCAGTTACAGGCGTTGTTGGCATTTACATTGATACCAATAGATAATCCACCCGCACGCCTGGACATGACCGGATACACGTAAGTTAGTCCGGCGCTGTCACGGCTGTGGTTGGTGGTAGTGAGATTTGATGTCATATTATCCCTGCCATGTCATGACGCTGTCATGACAGATTGATTTTTTTTAGTCATTCAGCCTCTCCTTGGAAAAAAGGCGTTAAGGATTTCGTCAAAAATAACTTCCGCTAATTTTTAAGTTGCACTTTGCCGTAAGCCATTATACACTTGTTTTAAACAACCGTTTAAAACAAGTGTATAACCGTGCCTGAACCCAATACCCACGAACCTACGTTTGATCGTTTACTGCAAGTGGCAGTGGAAATTTTTGCGGAAGTGGGTTTCCGCGATGCCACCGTGCGCGAAATCTGCACGCGGGCGAATGTGAATGTCGCCTCGGTCAGTTATTATTTTCGTAGTAAAGAAGTGCTGTACGAACAAGCCATCGCATTTGCCTTCCAAGAAGCCTGCCAGCTTTATCCGCCCGACGCCAGTTTTGATCAATCCCTCTCCCCTGAACTGCGGCTGGGCTTGGTTATTGATGGTTTTTTGCACAAATTATTGGACGATAGCCGCTTAGGCTTTCTCAATAAACTGATTGCACGGGAAATTTATGAACCGACCAAAGCGTTGGATGACATTATTGCCACGGTTATTGCGCCACAGTTCAAGCAATTTGAGGATATTATTCAGCAGATTCTCGGCACACCCATTGATAAATTGACGATGCAACGCTGTATTACCAGTATTTTTGGGCAATGTTTGATGTTTAAGCATTCACGTTCGATTATTGACCGTTTATATCCCGAGCTAATTGCCGATGCTCTGGCGATTCAGGCGACTGCCCAACATATTACGCAGTTTTCTTTAAATGCGCTGCTACCGTTAAAAAAATCTTTACAGGAAAGTGCCTGATGCTTAAACGTTTGTTGATCAACAGCTTGCCGTTTTTTCTACTGCTAAGCAATCTCAATGGCTGCGCTTGGATGCCGAAGCAATTAGATAGCTTCCGTACGATGATCGGTTTGCAGCCACCACAAACCACGGTTAAGCTGCCCGCGCCGCCCAACTGGCAAGCACCGTTGCCACATGGCGGCAAGCTTATGGAATTAAAAGCTTGGTGGCAGCAGTTTAATGATCCTTTGTTACTGCACTTAATCGACCAAGCACAAACCGTCAGCCCGTCCATCGCCAGTGCCAAGTCGCGCATTGAACAAGCGCGCGCCAAAAAAGTGGGCGCTACGGCAGCTTTGTTGCCTGACTTAACTGCGAACGCTTCCGGCAGTCGTGGCTTAGAAAGTTTATTTTTTCCTGCGGCAACCATTGGCTCAATCGGGCTGCAAACACGCTGGGAGCTGGATTTATTTGGCGGCAATCAAGCCGCACAAGATGCCGCACAAGCGCGGGTCGAGGGCGCGACAGCGAGTTGGCATGATGCGCGGGTGTTGGTCGCCGCTGAAGTCGCCAATCAATATAATATTTTACGCAGTTGCGAGGCACAAGTGGCATTTGCCCAGACCGATGCCAACTCACGCTCTGAAACCAGCCGCCTAACCGAAAACATGAGCCAAGCTGGTTTAAAGCCGCCAGCAGATGCCGCTTTAGCCTCTGCCAGCAGCGCGCAAGCACGTAATACCTTGTTAACCCAAAGTGCACAATGCGATTTAGCCATCAAAGCCTTGGTAGCGCTCACGGGTGATGCTGAGCCAAAATTGCGTAAGCGTTTGCAAGTGGCAAGCGGTAAATTAGCGCAGCCAGTGTCGATGACCGTCACCGCCATACCCGGTGAGCTATTGGCGCAACGGCCTGATATTATCGCCGCCGGACAAGAGGTGATTGCTGCCAGCGCCGATATTACTCAATATCAAGCGCAGCGTTATCCTAAAATCAGCTTTTCCGGAAAAATCAGTATGATGCAGTTGGATGTAGCCCCCGCACCTAAAGGCGGAACGGTATGGAGTATCGGCCCCTTAGCTGTGACCTTACCGCTATTTGATGGGGGCTTAAGGGTGGCGAATGTCGAAGCGGCGCGGGCGAGATATACCGAAGCCAGTCTTATTTTTACCGGTAAAATTCGTAGTGCCGTGCGGGAAGTGGAGGAAGCGTTGGTCAATTTACACAGCATGGGGCAGCGTAATGAGGAAGTCGCTAAAGCTGTGGCGGGCTTTAATACCGCCTTTGCGGCGAAAGAGGAACTCTATAAAGTGGGTTTGGTCAGTTTGATTGAGCTGGAAGAATCACGCCGCTTGGCAGTACAAGCCAAAACTGGGCAACTTCAGTTGCGCCGCGATCAGATTGCCGCTTGGATTTCATTGTATCGGGCGCTGGGCGGTGGCTGGACGACTGCTGAGGCGGGTAAGGTCGAGCCGCAGAAGGCGCTATTTAATTGATGTTGCTCGGTAACGCGCATGACACACTTGAGCATTTTATCAACTCAGTGATCTATATCACACGATAATAAAGAGGAAATTACTATGCAAGCCATAAGACAAATTATTGAAACTAAAAAGCTTAAAGGTTTAATAGATATTCCCGATGACTTTAGTTCTGAAACGGTAGAAATTATTGTTTTTCCGGTATTACCAATTGAAAAAAAACCTTTCGATCCAGAACAGTTTTTTGGTGTAAGCCGTTTAACGAATATTGATCAACAGCTTGAAGCTATGCGTAACGAGTGGGAGCGTTAAACTGATGCAGCGATATTTATTAGATACGAATATTCTCATTTATTATTTTAACGGGGATATGGAAGCTGTCGTTAAAAATAAAATTTCAACATTAATTCGCGAGAGCTTTCAAATTTCAGTCATTTCAAAAATGGAATTTTTAGGGTTTGCTTTTAACTTTCAGGAAAGGCAACGAGCTATGCAATTTGTAGAATGCGCAACCATTAGGACCTTATCGGATGAAGTTGTTCAGCGTGTCATTGATATCCGACAGGAAAATCACATTAAGTTGCCAGACACGATTATTGCAGCAACAGCCATGCAACATTCTGCCATTTTAGTCACTCGCAACATTAAAGATTTTAAGACACTTGAGCTGGAAATTTACAATCCATTTGATAACGACCAAGGTCGCTTTCTAAAAATCTAACGCGAAATGAGGACGATGAAGCTATCCTCATCCCTAATGAAACACCATACTTTCGCCATGCAAACACACAAAAACATCATCGCCTTCCTGCTATTAAGCTTTACCACCAATTTCCAAGCACGGGCAGACGATTCAACAAAAACAGATGCCAATGCCCCAAAACCTGCCCTCACCGTCACCGTTGATAAGCCACAACAAGGGGCATTAAACCTACAACTCACCGCCAATGGCAATGTCGCCGCTTGGCAAGAGGCGATTATCGGCACCGAAGCAGATGGACTGAGGCTGGCGGACGTGCTGGTAAATGTCGGTGATCAAGTTAAAAAGGGGCAAGTGCTGGCGACTTTTGCCACTGAAACGGTGGCGGCGGATTTGGCACAGATCAAGGCGAACGTGGCAGAAGCCGAAGCCAGCTTGGCAGAAGCGGCTGATAATGCCAAACGCGCGCGGAGTGTCGCGGTGACAGGCGCATTAAGCGAGCAACAAATTAGCCAATATTTTTCTGCTGAAAAAACCGCTAAAGCCAGATTATTGGCCCAACAGGCGGCGGTTAAAGTGCATGAATTGCGCTTAATAAAAACCAAAGTGTTAGCCCCCGACAGTGGCGTTATTTCCTCGCGTACCGCCACCTTGGGCGCAGTATTGCCACGCGGACAAGAATTATTTCGCTTGATCCGCCAAAGTCGTTTGGAATGGCGCGCGGAAGTGGCGGCGGCAGAATTATTGCGTCTACCGGTTGGTACGCCCATACAGCTTCATTTACCCGATGGCAAAAATATTGCCGGCAAAGTGCGGATGATTGCACCCACGGTTGATCCGAAAACCCGTTTAGGCTTGGTGTATGTAGATATTCCGGTTACGGCAAATTTAAAGGCAGGCATGTTTTTAAAAGGGGTATTTGCTTTAGGGCAATCCAACGCCTTCACCGCGCCGCAACAAGCGGTTGTGGTCAGGGATGGCTTTAATTATCTGTTTTGCATAAATAAGGATAACCGTGTCACCCAAGTAAAAGTACAAATCGGGCGGCGCGACGGCGAGCGGGTTGAAATTATTTCAGGACTTGCCCAGAACGCCGCGTTTGTCGTCAATGGCGCAGGGTTTTTAAATGATGGTGACTTAGTGAAAGTGGTTGCGGCGGTTCAGCCTGTTGCCACAACCCAGTAACAATTAACTGACGCAAGAGGTGTATATGCAAGCGATAGAATTAAATGCGGTCATTACCGAAAACCACGAAATTCATTTGCGACTTCCCGATGAAGTCATGGCAACTCACGCAAAAGTGATTGTGATATATGAAAACAAGGCGGAGCAGAAGCAGAATGACCCGCCTAATAAGCAGTGGGCAACATTTTTTGCATCCAAAAGTGTCTTCATGGATGATTTTTTGGCGGAAAGGGATAATGAAATACCGCAAACACGGGAGTTTTATTGATGGTTATGTTGGATACTAATATATGCGTTTATATTTTGAAACAGCATCCCATTAACTTTCTCGAAAAATTTCAAACGCTCAAAGAGGTGTACATTTCCAGCATTGTTTATGCAGAGCTTTGTTCTGGCGTAACCATGAGTCCTGAGCATTTGCAAACCGCCAGACAAGCCCAATTAGTAGAATTTATGGCTTTAGTGACTATGCAATATTGGGATCGAGAAGCGGCAGAAGCGTATGCTGAAGTTAGAGCATATCTCAAAGCCAAAGGGACACCAATAGGCAATATGGATATGCTGATTGCCGCCCATGCGCTTAGCTTAAAGGCTTTATTGGTCACTAATAATGTACGTGAATTTGAGCGTGTACCGAATCTAAACTTTGAGAATTGGGTACACGCATGAACTTTTCAACCCTCTCGATAAAAAACCCCATCCCAGCAATTGTACTGTTTATCTTACTCACCTTCGTTGGATTGCTGGCGTTTAAAGGCAGTGTCGTACAGATGTTTCCTGACATTGAATTGCCGCTGGTGACGGTTAATGCAACCTTACAAGGGGCTGCCCCCGCGCAGTTGGAAACCGAAGTGGCGCGTAAACTCGAAAATGCGGTGGCATCGCTGGAAGGCATCAAGCATATTTTTACCACCATTCAGGACAGTACAGTGGCGATTACCATTCAATTTGAATTGGAGAAAAAAGTCGCCGATGCGTTAAATGATGTGCGGAGTGCAGTGGGACAAGTGCGCTCGGATTTACCGCAAGAATTACTTGATCCGATTGTCAACAAAGTCAGCACCTCTGGGCAACCCGTCGTGACCTTTACCGCCCATTCGGATAGCTTAGATGAGCAGGAAGTCTCTTGGTTTGTCGATAATACTGTGATTAAAAAATTACTCACCGTCACCGGTGTTGGGGCAGTCAACCGCATGGGCGGGGTGGACCGCGAAATACGGGTAGAATTAGATCCTGCCAAAATGGCGGCACTAGACGTGAGCGCGTTGCAGGTATCGCAACAGTTGCGCTTAGCCCAGCAAGAAGCCCCCGGTGGACGCGGCGATGTCAGCGGCGCAGAACAAAATGTCCGTACCTTGGCAAATGTGCAATCGGTGGATGATTTAGCCGCATTAGCATTGCCCGCGCCCAATGGCACTAAAATTGCGTTGCGTGATGTCGCGACCATCACCGACACTATCGCGGAACGCCGCAGCATGGCACTATTTAATGGTAAGCCGGTGGTGGCATTTGAAGTTTTCCGTACGCGCGGCGCAAGCGAAATTGATGTCGCCACAGGTGTACAAGCGGCCATTAAAGCGCTGCAAGCGGAATATCCCACCATTCAATTACAGCAGGTGCTTGATAACACCACGCCCGTTAAAGAAAACTTTGATGGCTCAATGAGTACGCTGTATGAAGGCGCGTTCTTGGCGGTACTGGTGGTGTGGTGGTTTTTACGCGATTGGCGCGCGACTCTGGTGGTGTGCGTGGCATTGCCGTTATCGGTGATCCCCGCTTTTTTAGGCATGTCTGGCTTTGGTTTTTCCTTAAATACCGTAACCTTATTGGCGCTCAGCTTGGTGGTGGGTATTTTGGTGGATGATGCGATTGTTGAAATCGAAAACATCACCCGCCATCTGCGTATGGGTAAAACACCGCTACAAGCCGCCACTGAAGCGGCGGATGAAATTGGCTTGGCGGTGATTGCCACCACCTTTGCCTTGATTGCGGTATTTTTGCCCACCGCGTTTATGGATGGCATACCGGGTAAGTTTTTTAAGCAATTCGGCTGGACAGCGGTGTTTGCGATATTTGCCTCGTTAGTGGTCGCGCGTCTGCTCACGCCGATGATGGCGGCGTATATGCTTAAAGCGCAGCCGCAACATACGGAAGAAAAGGATGGCTGGTTAATGCGTGCTTATATTCGCAGTATGAAGCTGTGTTTAAAGCATCGTTTATTGACAGCGATTGGCGCGGCGGCATTTCTGTTTGGTTCATTGAATTTGGCGGGCCTTTTGCCAACGGGCTTTGTACCCGCTTCTGATTTAGGGCAGACGCAAATCAATCTGGAATTACCCCCTGGCAGTACCCTGCAAGAAACCTTAAATCTATCGGAACAAGCGCGGCAAGCTGTTATAACTGAGCCAGAGGTCAAATCGGTGTTCAGTTCAGTTGGCGGCGGTTCTAGCGGTGATGCGTTTGTACCGGGAGCTGCGGCAGAAGCACGCCGCGCAGTTTTAACTGTCACCACCACGCACCGCGATGCGCGTGAAATTTCGCTTAAAACCATTGATAGCAACATTCGTCAAAAATTGGCCGAATTACCGGGCGGCAAGTTTCAGGTAGGTCCGCCAGACAGCGGCGTAAAAATGCAAATCGTGTTACGCAGCGAAAATCCAACGGAATTATTGGCTACCGCGCGTAACGCCGAACGCGATTTACGCACGCTTAAAGGCATCGGCGGCGTATCGTCTAATGCCAGCTTGGTGCGCCCTGAAATTATCGTGCGCCCCGATTTTGCCCGTGCGGCAGATTTAGGCGTAACCGCCGCCAGCATCGGCGAAACCGTGCGCGTGGCAACCGCAGGCGATTATGCCAACAGTTTACCGAAACTGAATTTAAGCGAGCGGCAAGTGCCCATTCGTGTCAAATTTCCCGATAGCGTCCGCGCGGATTTAAACCAAATCGCGCAACTGACCGTCCCCAGTAAAAATCTTCCCGTGATGTTGTCCACAGTCGCGAGCATCAACATGGAATCAGGTCCCGCGCAAATTAAACGCTTGGATCGAGCGCGTAACGTTACCTTGGAGGTTGAATTAAGTAACCGCAGCTTAGGCGAAGTCTATAAACAAGCGATGGCATTGCCCACTTTTAAAAACCTGCCGCCATCGGTAAAAATTATTGAACTGGGTGATGCGCAAGAAATGCAAAAACTGTTTGCCAGTTTCGGTTTGGCCATGGGCATCGGCGTAATGTGCATTTACGGCGTGCTGGTGGTTTTGTTTAAAGACTTTTTACAACCGATCACTATTTTAGCGGCTCTGCCCTTGTCGATGGGCGGCGCATTTGTCGCCTTATTAGTCACTAATAGCGCTTTATCCATGCCGTCCATGATAGGATTAATTATGTTGATGGGCGTGGTGGTCAAAAACTCCATCCTGTTAGTCGAATATGCCATCGTTGCAAGACGTGACGGCATGAACCGTTTCGATGCACTGGTGGATGCTTGCCACAAACGCAGCCGCCCGATTGTAATGACCTCCATCGCCATGATTGCCGGCATGTTGCCGTTAGCGCTAGGTTACGGCGGTGACCCTAGCTTTAAAGCGCCCATGGCGATTGCGGTGATCGGCGGCTTGGTGACATCAACACTATTAAGCTTATTGGTGGTTCCGGCGATTTTTACTTATACGGATGATGTTGAGCATTTGCTGGGGCGACTTGTTCGCTGGACTGCAAAGCTTGGACAGCGGGGATAATTATATGCTGTGGGCGGCGAATGAATTCGCGCCCACAAAGCCCTCAATCTTTAAATTAACCTTTAAAAGGAAATAAAATGGCTGCAATACACTCAACCATGCTGCCTTTAGGCACACATGCACCAGCATTCAATTTGTTGAATACCCTAACCGGTACACACAAAACCTTGCAAGACTTACGCGGCGAAAAAGCCACTATCTTATTATTTATCTGCAACCACTGCCCTTATGTACTGCATATAAAAGATCAACTAATCGCCATCGCCAAGGAATATGCCCCACAAGGCATAAACACTATTGCAATCAGCGCCAATGATATTAAGCAATACCCCGAAGACGCGCCAGATAAAATGCAACAATTAATGCTGGCATGGGGCAATCCTTTTGCCGCGTATTTGTATGACGAAAGCCAAGCTGTTGCCAAAGCTTATCAAGCAGCCTGTACACCGGACATTATTGTGTTTAATGGGGATTTGGCATGTGTCTATCGTGGTCGCTTGGATGGCGCCACGCCTAAAAATAATGTGCCGACAACAGGAATAGAATTACGCAACGCTTTGGATAATTTGTTGGTCGGCAAACCCATTAGCGAAGAACAGCTTCCCAGTATTGGTTGTAATATTAAATGGAAAGCACTGTAACGTGCCAGGGAAAGCTAAGTAGATGGACAAAGGTGATAAAAAGATGGCGAAAATACGCAATGTTTTACAAATCCGCGATAATTTCCCGCAATACCGCCGTAGCATAACACCCCGGCGGCAGACTAAAGCTCAACTCCAAGGTATCCGTCGCTACAAACTGCCATTCCAGATTTTGCACCAGCAAGCGCAACGCCCGACGCGCCATATCTAGTTTTTCTTGCAATAGCCCTTCAACTAATGCGGGGTATTGTGCCATCACCGCAGCTTCGATAAGCACTGCATCAGCCTTGGCAACTTGCTCACCGAGGCCCCACAGCGGCCCGGTTGGATGAATATCATTGGCCAGCAATCGCTCATCAATACCCTCATCTGTTAGCGACGACTGAAAGTGACTTTTCGACCCCGCCAACATAAACACATCCCCTGCTAAGGCCTGCTGCCAACTGTTCTGCCGCACACGCTCTGCCAGTACCTGATTAAACAAATACGCGCGTGCCGCAGACAAATAAATACTGCGTTGTTCACGCGGCGCCTTAGCCCCTTGAAACATCGCCAGCGCTTTATTGACGTTTTGTCCAGCGCTGCCAAAGCGTTGTACGCCAAAATAATTGGGTACGCCGTGTTGTTTAATGCAATCCAGTTGTTGCTCGGTTTTGGCGACATCTCCCTGCCAATCCCGAATGCGTAGCTTGAAATGATTAGCGGCTAACACGCCGCGCTTTAATTTTCTGGCGTGCCTTATCACCTGTAGCACCTTTAAATTTTCTGAGGCTAACGTAGACCAATCGGGATCACTTTTGCCCGGCAGCCAGACACTAAACCATTGCGTGGCAATCGCATGACGATCTTTTAGGCCGGCATAACTGACATCCCGCTGCCTAACCCCTGCGAATCTGGCGAGTTGCCTAGCAATAAAGTCGGTATTTTCTGCGGTTTTTTGAATTTGCAAAAAAACATGCTCACCTGCGCCAGAAGGCTCAAATGATAAAGTTTCAAACACCACAAAGTCCGCTACTTCACGCCGCAGGATCCCTTGTCCGCTGGGCTTGCCATAAGCGTGCGGCCATACCGGTATAGCGATGCTATTCATTGATTTTTAATATGGCCGAAGAAAATAACCAAGTAGAAAAGTTTAACTTCAGCTTATTTTTCAATTAACACCACCGCTTGCACCGCGATACCTTCCTTGCGCCCTTCAAAGCCCAGTTTTTCGGTGGTCGTGGCTTTAACGTTAACGCAATCAAGCGTTACTTTTAAGTCGTCAGCAATCAAACGGCACATATCCGGGATGTGCGGTGCCATTTTCGGCGCTTGCGCGATGATGGTAATGTCGGCATTAACCAGGGCATAACCTTGTTGTTGGACGATACCGTACACATGCCGCAATAAGACGCGACTGTCTGCGCCTTTAAACGCCGGATCAGTATCGGGAAAATGTTTGCCAATATCACCCAGTGCCGCAGCGCCTAACAACGCATCCGCTAAGGCATGTAGTACCACATCGCCATCGGAATGCGCTTCTAACCCCCGTTCATACGGAATGGTCACGCCGCCTAATATAATGGCATTGCCGTTGTTAAAACGATGTACATCATAGCCTTGTCCAATTCTAATCATTGTTGCTCCAAGTAAAACGTCGCCAACGCCAGATCTTCCGGGCGGGTAATTTTAATATTATCGGGTCGGCCTTCGACAATCGCAGGTTTATAGCCCAACAACTCCAAAGCACTGGCTTCATCGGTAATCGCAGGATTGCCAGCGGTTTGCGTGAGTGCGTCGGTTAATAATTGATAACGAAACATTTGTGGGGTTAACGCGCGCCAAACTCTGCTTCTGTCAACGCTGGCCGTAATGCGCCCATTTTGCACCTGCTTAAGGGTGTCGTGTGAGGCCAACGCCAATATACCGCCGACAGGATCATCCTGTAATTGCGCAATTAAAGCCTGAATATCCGCGGGGGTGACACAAGGTCTTGCGGCATCATGCACCAACACCCAGTCGTTAGCTGCGGCACGGTCACGGATATGCTTTAAGCCAGACAATACCGAATCGGCGCGTTCTTTGCCACCGGCGGCAGTTACAATACGGGGATGCTTGGATACGTCTAATTCCGGCCAGTAAGGATCAGTGTCTGTTATCGCCACCACCACAGCGGTAAATATTTCTGCTGAAGCAATATCAGCAATTTTGGCACTCAATAAGCGTGATAACGTATGTTCCAGCACCGTTTGACCGCGTAAAGGCAAATATTGTTTTGGGCGATCAGCCAGCATACGCTTACCTACGCCAGCGGCTGGGACTATAGCCCAATAATGAGGTTGGTTAGACATGGGTTGTAAAACGAAAAGGAAAGAGGATTGGTGTGCTTAAGTGAATTGTTTAATCACCCACCTTAAAATGATGACCATAAAAACGTTGCCCACCCACCACTGATTTAGCCTTATTCCAAAATCTGAAAAAAAGTCTCATTCGGCTGAATCATCCCTAATTCATAACGCGCCCGTTCTTCAATAGCATCCTGGCCTTTTCTTAAATCCCACAACTCAGCATATAAGCCATCGTTGCGTTCTTTTTTGGCTTGAATTTGTATTTTAATATTTTTAAGATGCTGATTGTATTTTTCAATCTGTTCAAGACTGCCATCACCCGACCAAATCCGGTACTGAAGATGCACAATGAGCAACATCACAATAATCATGTAAATTTTAATCGTTTTACCCTCAACAAAAGCGGAACGTGTTGGGCTAAAGCGCAGCCCAGCATCGGCAGATTCGTGGTGTTGGGCTTTCTTACGTCAGCCCAACTGACTGAATTACCAAATTTAGTAAAAATTTTAAAGCATTTTAAACGCACTGCGTCCGGCGTATTTCGCAGCAGAACCTAACTCTTCTTCGATTTTCATCAAACGGTTGTATTTCGCAACCCGATCAGAGCGGCTTAATGAACCGGTTTTGATTTGACCTGAGCCAGTCGCCACCGCTAAATCAGCAATCGTGGTATCTTCCGTTTCACCTGAACGATGTGAAACCACTGCGGTATAACCAGCTGCATGGGCAGTGTTAATCGCTGCTAACGTTTCAGTCAAAGAACCGATTTGATTGACTTTAATCAAAATCGAGTTAGCGATACCTTTATCAATGCCTTCTTGCAAGGTTTTAGGGTTGGTAACGAATAAATCGTCACCCACTAACTGTATACGGCTACCTAATTTTTCAGTGTGGTATTTCCAGCCAGCCCAGTCATTTTGGTCTAAACCATCTTCAATTGAAATAATGGGGTATTTATCGACCCATTTCACATAAAAATCGGTCATCTCAGTTGAACTTAAGCTGATATTCTCAGCACCTAACACGTATTTGCCGTCTTTATAAAACTCGGAGCTGGCAACGTCCATGCCTAAGTAAATATCTTTACCGGCTTTGTAACCGGCTTTTTCAATCGCTTGCAGGATGACTTCAATCGCTTCTTCGTTAGATTTTAAATTCGGTGCAAAACCGCCTTCATCGCCGCCAGCAGTAGAATAACCTTTTGAAGTCAATACTTTTTTCAGGTTATGAAACACTTCCGCGCCATAACGGATCGCTTCACGGAAATTCGGCGCGCCGACCGGCAAAATCATGAACTCTTGTAAATCCACGTTATTGTCCGCATGTGAACCGCCGTTGATAATGTTCATCATCGGCACAGGCAAAATAAACTCACCTGATTTGTTCAAATAACGGTACAGGGGTTGTTTCGCTTCATTTGCAGAAGCAATCGCCGCTGCCATAGACACCGCCAGAATCGCATTCGCACCCAAACGACCTTTGTTTTCAGTGCCATCCAGTTCCAACATTTTTTTATCTAACGCAGTTTGGTCTGCTGCATCCATACCAATCACCGCCGCGCGGATTTCAGTGTTGACGTTCGCAACCGCTTTCAATACGCCCTTGCCTAAATAACGCGCTTTGTCTTCGTCACGTAATTCAATCGCTTCGCGTTCGCCAGTGGATGCGCCGGATGGCACCATAGCACTGCCGACAACGCCTGATGCTAAAATCACATCTGCTTCAATGGTGGGGTTACCGCGTGAATCCAGAATTTCTCTTGCGCGTACATCGACTATTTTTGCCATGCTTTTTATTGCTCCTTAAAGGGTGGTTTCGATCAAAGTTTTGCTTTTAACCGCTTGATCGAGGGTTAATAAAATCTCTAATAATTCTTGCATTCTGTGCATAGGCCAAGAGTTAGGGCCGTCGCTTTTCGCTTCCGCAGGATTGGGGTGTGTTTCCATAAATAAACCTGCAATGCCCACCGCCACCGCCGCACGAGCCAATACCGGCACAAATTCACGTTGTCCGCCAGAAACAGTGCCTTGTCCACCCGGTAATTGCACCGAATGCGTGGCATCAAACACCACGGGGCAATCGGTATCGCGCATCACCGCCAGTGAACGCATGTCGGACACCAAGTTATTATACCCAAAAGACGCACCGCGTTCACACACCATAATCTGTTGATTACCGGTTGCTTTGGCTTTATTTACCACGTGTACCATATCCCAAGGCGCTAAAAACTGACCTTTTTTGATATTCACGGGGATGCCACAGGCCGCGACTTGCTGAATAAAATTGGTTTGCCGACATAAAAACGCAGGCGTTTGCATCACATCCACCACTGTCGCGACTTCTTTAAAAGGCGTATCTTCGTGTACATCGGTTAAGACCGGCACGCCAATTTGTTGTTTCACTTTTTCAAGGATTTTCAAGCCAGTTTCAAAACCCAAGCCGCGAAAGCTATCACCAGATGAGCGATTGGCTTTATCGAAGGAAGATTTGTAGATGAATGGGATATTCAGCTTGGTGGTCAACTCTTTTAAGTAACCTGCTGTATCCAAGGCTAATTGCTCGCTTTCTATGACGCAGGGTCCCGCGATCAAGAAAAAAGGTTGGTCTAATCCGACTTTAAAATGGCATAACTGCATGTTGTTCTCTTGTTGGGAATAATAGTTTGTTTAAAAAATGACATCTCATACCTTAACTAAACACAAAATGTCATGGTAATGGATTAAGTACCTCGATATTCTCAATCCATTCAAAATCAGCAACATTACGCGTGGCTAATATTTTATTATTTTCGATACAGGTTGCCGCAATTAGTGCATCACCTAATGACATCTTTCGCTGTTGCTTTAGGATAATTGCAATCTCGTAGCAACTGGGATTAAGGTAAATAATCCTCAAGTCATCTAATAATTCAGTAATGGCTTGTTTTTCTATAGGCTGCAATCGTGCAAACCCTAATACTTCCACACGGCTAATAATTGAATAACTTGGGTCATTATCCACAATCCATTACCGCAAGTTTTTATATTCAGCTTGTACGGCGTAAATAATGAGATTGCTATCGACCAGCATCATTCGTCATAACCGATATTACGGTCTTGCCGCTGTTCATTTTGCCATGCCACCCCATCGACACCCGCGAAAATATTCAGCGCAACTGCTTTATCTAATGACTTTTTTAAACGTTCTTTTCGTTGCTGGTCTGTTATTACTGATTGATTTATCTGCCTTTGTTCCAAAAATAATACAAAGTCAAAAACTTCCGCCTGCAACTGTAGCGGCAATGCTTTGGCGTGTTGCTGTATTATCTCATCTAAACGCATGTTTTTTTACCTATATAGTTCTTGTTGTTCCGCTGCTGAACGTGGCTGTGAATTCACTGTAAAACCAGACAAAATACCACTGTTTTTTAAAAATCTCGGTATTATAGTGGTTGCAGGGCGGGAATGTAATACAAATCTTTTAGTGGGCGTAGGCTATTCATAACAGGGGGCTACTTACCCTAGCCGACTGAATTATTTAAAGAATAACCTCAATAAGGCGTTTACCTATGAAAAAAATACTGGCTATACTGGCTTTTATGTCGATTTCTGGCTGTTCATCTCATACCACCGATCCAGGCAGCGAGGCGGTCATTATCGACAACCCTTGGATATTTGGCCACGGTGGGGTGAGGGATACCACGCAAAAGCCCGGATTGTCTTGGTATTGGTGGTCAACTAAAACCATTGACATCCCTATAACACCCATCAAATATGACGAACCGCTGGAGCATCTGGCGACTGCCGACAACAATTTTATCAATTACAACAGCTATATCGTCTTGCAATGGAAAGATCCCGCTGAATTGGTCAAACAATTCGGCTACGGTAATTGGTACGAACATAACCTAAAAGAGCAGTACCGCACCATTGTCAGGGATGTCACCAAAAAGTATCAAATGACCAACATCATGATTGACCAGAAAACCTTAGCCGATATTGAACAGGAAATTGCCGCGCAGTTTCGTCGGCACATCGAAACCACCAAGTTGCACGTCACCCTCATCAACGTCAATATGGGCAAGGCATTACCGGATGAAGCGGTCATTACCGAAATGAATGCCACCGCCGTGCAGCAACAGCGGGTTAAAACCGAAGGGCAGCGTAAACTGGCCGAAGATTCACGCCTCGCCGCAGAGCAAAGCCGGGCAGGTGCAGATAATGCCTACCGCGAACAAATGAAACTGGATGCCGCCCAGTTTGTACAGTTAGAGTCTATAAAACGCTATTCCGAAGCGTGCAGGGAAGGAAAAAGCTGCGTCATTGTGCAGGGTAATGCGCCGGTTATGGTTACTCACTAAACGAAATATTGCCCTATGTAGGGTGTATTCCTTGCATCCTACTATATGCAAGTTAAGTGTGTTCTGTGTTGATTTGGTATTCCTACATAACTGGAAAGTCTGAGGGCACGCCAGCAAGAGTTTGAATTTGGCGTAGTGCTATCATGAGGTTGCCTTTTAATCTGCTATTTTAAAAGGGTCAGATTATTTTCAAAACCGAACGAATGAAATCATTCCTACCATCCCCTACCTAACATTTTCAAAAAAATGGCAATCTGTTTCTAAATCCAATAAATCCATGAGATGATCTTGTGTAATACTTCGTCTCAATCCAATTTTAAATGTTGATCCTGATCCATAAAAAATATCCAAATGATTCAACGGATGCCTAAAACCATTCTCATATTTTTCATCATAGTCGTATCTAATATAGCCATCTTCAAATAGAAGTAACCCTCTAAGCAAAGACCAAAATCCAGTATTGTAGTCGGCAATATCACAAATAAAATCCGCAAATGCAATTACATCACCAGAATTTAATACTGTGTCAGATGTTAATATGCTAAGTACATCAGAAGTTACTTTGCTATCTACTTCGTGGCCGTCGTTTGAATAAAAAGACAATTCATTATTCGTATCAGAAACAAAAAATGGAAAATTTATTGAAAAAACTTTATCTTGAGAAATAAAGAACAATCTACTCATCTTTGATACTTTTAAAACGATTTTTCCCTTGATCAATTGATTGTCAAGTCTGTAATTAACAAGCATATGCTTAATCGTTTTCATCAACAGCGCAATTACCTGCATCTTGCTCCTTATAGGGGAAAACAACAACGTAACTTGTCTTTCATCAAGATCGAACTCTAAGTGCTTCAAACTTAATCTCTCCGCATTTCTTTATAGTTAAACTCAATAACTTTTTGCGCCCTGTCTTTATCAAAGTCCTCGCCAATGACATTTTTTACAGTATCAAATAAAGAAGTCCTACAAGCTTCATCAACTCCAAGTTCATTAAATATTGATGCTATAAAGTCAAAAAAAGACATACTGCTATTACTATATTTAATAGTCGTTTTAATTTTTTCAATTTCCTCTTTTGAAGGCGGGACAACTTCTATATATTGATTTGTATTAATTCCAACAAGACCTTCTTGAATCTGTTTTATCAAACTTTGAGTATTGCTCTGAGAAATTAGTAGATATGTTTTTATAAATGATCTGGTAAGCATCATATACAAGGCATTTCTCGCTGCATATGAACGACTAATGGAACCAGTGACGCAAATTACAAATGGAAATTCTAATCCCTTTACATTATTCTTATTACTTATAAAGAGCGTGTCTTTTATTTTATGTTTGGATTCATAAGCCTTATTAACATTCCAACCAAAAGCCCTGGGTATAGACTGTTCAAGCGCATCGGCCATCAGATATGTGATTTTGCTATTGTCGGTAAAGATAATACCAACATCATCGGCAAGCACAGTAGGGTTTGTATCAATTATGTCCTTTATAATAGTTAGTATTTTATTATAAACGTCATTGTCTAAAACTATTTCAACGCTATCAAAACTCTCATTTCCCAAATCTTCGAATCTCCTAAGAGACTCTCTGCTTAGCCTGTAGCGAGTTTCGCTATCAATCTTTTCTACAAGATAGCCACAGGCCTCCCATTCCTTATCCTCTAACCAACGTAATTTTGGCGTTTCAAATAGGCCCATACCCAAAGAGTGTGCAAACATCAGTGTTCTTGGGTCTGTTCTATAACATTTGCTTAGTAAAAAATCAGGCTCAATGTTACTCACTATATTTTCATCGAATATACTTTGGAATATATCACCTGCAATATATACCGTATATCTGGTCACCTTCTCACATAAATCAAAAAATGATTGTGGAAAATCTTGGCTTTCATCTATCAACATATAGTCAAATGCAAAATCAACTTCACTTTTTTCATTAAGCTGATTCAAAACTATTCTGCATACTGAGTCAAAACTCTTTGAATAACTAAATCGATAAAACGGAAGACCATAATGAACACATATATAACTATAAGCACCTGAGTTTTTATCATTTTGAGAGCCCCAAGCATTTACGCACCAAAGCCGTTCACTCCACTTAATCTGTTGCTCTACTTTCATGAAGTTGAAAAAATCTGGAATTCTCTTTTTTAAATTATCTGCCAGAATCTTATTGTGGCAGGTAAACATAATTTTGCTGCTTTCAGACCCGACATATAACTCTTTTAGTTTATGCAGTAATAGTTCAGTTTTTCCGGTACCGGATAATCCTTGTATTCTAATAACAGAATTTGAAGTCTGTTGATAAACAAAACGAGTTTGATCCCCATCGAAAAGAAGAATCTTTTGTTTAACTTTATCTAACAAATTATCAGGAACAGTACCTTTAACTTTAACTTTATCAATATCATTAATACTCCCAGTAAGGAGTGATATTAAAAGCTCACAGACTTTTTGGCGGTCCCCAGTTTGAATCTTAGTTCTAGTCAATAACTCCTTTAATTGAAAACTTTTCTGGTCATATGTATACTCCTCAATAAGGTCATCCCTCCAATATTTAGGACGACCAATGATTTGTTTATATCGATATTTGTCTGATATAGAACCTAAGTCTTCAATAAAATCTTCAACAAATGACTCAAAGGCGATCTTATTAGCTCCAAAATCAATAAATATTATCTTGTGTCTTGGAATTAAGAGAACTAGGCAATCTTCATAATCATAAGAGTACTTATTGTCACCAAGTGGCTTATTAATTATGTAAACTTGTTTTTTCTGTGCATTTGAATAATTGCTTATTTGTTCGATAAGAGATTTGTTTATCTGGTTTTGTGTTGCTTGCAGAAAGAAAAAGCTACTTGACATGTCTTCGCCCATTTAGAGATTTACGGTGCGCATGGGATTCGTTACCCCAAACAGCATGATCCAATTGACTGCTTATGCTCCGCCGCTGCTTTAATGAAGCCTGAAAACAACGGATGGCCTTTTCTAGGCGTAGAGGTAAACTCAGGATGAAATTGGCAGGCCAAAAACCAAGGATGGTTCGGCAGCTCAATCATTTCCACCAAGCGACCATCAATAGATTTACCGGAAAAACGCATACCCGCCTGTTCCAGTTTCTCCAGATATTGGTTATTAAATTCATAGCGGTGGCGATGGCGTTCGGTGATGACATCTTTTTGGTATAGCTTGAAGGTCAACGAATCCGGCTGTAAGCGGCATTTTTGTGCGCCCAAACGCATACTGCCACCTAAGTCAGAACCGGCATCACGGATTTCCAGTTGCCCGTCCTTATCCATCCATTCGGTGATTAAACCAATCACCGGATGCGGCGAGGTCGGCAAAAATTCGGTGCTATGCGCGCCCTCTAATTTGACTACATTCCGCGCAAATTCGATGACGGCTACTTGCATGCCTAAGCAAATGCCCAGATAAGGAATGTTATTTTCGCGTGCAAATCTTGCCGTCGCAATTTTGCCTTCGATCCCTCGCTCACCAAAGCCGCCCGGCACTAAAATCGCATCTACTTCTTTTAATTTTACCGTACCTTCCTCTTCGATCAGTTCTGAATCAATGTAACGGATCTTAACTTTATTACGTGTACGGATGCCTGCATGAATTAAGGCTTCATTAATGGACTTATAGGCATCGGAATGATCAACATATTTGCCGACAATACCAATGGTAACTTCACCTTGGGGATGATCCAGAAGCTCAACTACATTTTTCCATTCCGATAAATCAGCGGGCGGCACATCCAGGCGCAATTTATGCACGACCAGATCGTCTAAGCCTTGCTCGTGCAACAGTAATGGAATCCGGTAAATGGAGTCCGCATCGACTGCTGAAATAACTGCTTTTTCGGTAACATTGGTAAATAACGCAATTTTACGCCGCTCACTCACCGGCAAAGGTTGCTCGGAACGGCAAATAAGAATGTCGGGCTGTATACCGATCGAGCGTAATTCTTTGACGGAATGCTGGGTGGGTTTGGTTTTTAATTCCCCCGCAGAAGCAATATAGGGCACCAGGGTTAAATGAATAAACATCGCCCGATCACTGCCTAATTCAGCATTCATCTGCCGGATGGCTTCTAAAAATGGCAGGGACTCGATGTCGCCCACCGTACCACCGACTTCAATAATGGCAATATCCATGCCTTCTGCACTTTGTATAATGCGCTCTTTAATTTCATCGGTAATGTGTGGAATAACCTGTACCGTCGCACCGAGATACTCGCCTTTGCGTTCTTTACGCAAGACGTTTTCGTATATTTGGCCGGTGGTGAAATTATTTTTTTTGGTCATGGTGGTTTTTAAAAACCGCTCATAATGACCGAGATCGAGATCGGTTTCTGCGCCGTCGTGGGTTACAAAAACTTCACCATGTTGGAAAGGGCTCATGGTGCCGGGGTCGACGTTAATATAAGGGTCTAATTTAGTCATGGTGACTTTAAGACCGCGCGCCTCCAAAATAGCGGCAAGCGATGAAGCGGCAATGCCCTTCCCAAGGGAAGAAACCACGCCGCCGGTAATAAAAATATATTTAGTCATGTAGAGCGCTGGAACCTTAATAAGGAAAGACTATCAAAGGATTAAAGCCAAGCATTTTAATCGACAATCGCCCATCGGCATAATCTTTTTCCCGCAGTTTTACTAATCGGCTAGAATGGTCGCCTTAATAATCACATCCCTTTAACCCTTACTGCGTAAGCGCATGACAATCTTCATTAAAAGGAACATACCGTGAACAACATAATCAAACTTATCTTGGGGCTTTGTCTATATAACTC
>JABFRM010000107.1 GCA_013141155.1 Methylococcaceae bacterium
TCAACGCCATGGGTACGTTTAAGAATATCCACTTTGATGTCAAGATGCAGCTCGCCCATGCCTTTAAGGATGGTTTCGCCACTGTCTAAATCGGTTTCAACACGGAAAGAAGGATCTTCCTGAATCATTTTGCCGATAGCAACGCCCATTTTTTCAGAAGCGGCTTTGTCTTTCGGGGAAACCGCAATGGAGATGACGGGATCCGGGAAGACCATTGGCTCTAAGGTTGCCGGGAATTTTGGGTCGCATAGGGTATGACCGGTTTGGACGTTTTTCATGCCCAATACCGCGACAATATCACCCGCTTGTGCGGATTCAACTTCTTCCCGTGCGTTGGCGTGCATTTCCACGATCCGGCCAATACGCTCGGTTTTGCCAGTAAAGGTATTCAGCAGGTTAGTCCCTTTTTCCAGCCTGCCGGAATAAATGCGCAGGAAAGTTAAGGCGCCAAAACGGTCGTCCATAATTTTAAAGGCTAAGGCGCGTAAAGGTTTTTCAGGGTCAACAATCGCAAAAAGACCGGTTGGATTGCCTTCTAAATCCACTTCAGGCTGCGGTTTAACTTCAGTCGGGCTAGGTAAGTAATCGACAACGCCGTCCAATACCAATTGTACACCTTTGTTTTTAAAAGAAGAGCCACCGAAAGTTGGGAAGAAGTCCAGGTTAATCGTACCTTTGCGTATGCAACGTTTGATGGTGTCGATATCTGGCTCGATGCCGTCTAGATATTTACCCATGACTTCGTCGTCTTGTTCAACGGCTTTTTCAATTAATTCTGCGCGCCAAGTTTCGACGTCGTCCACCATATCGGCGGGTACGTCTTGAATTTCATAGTTTAATGGATCGCCAGTGTTATCCCACACCCACGCTTTACGGGTTAACAAGTCAACCACGCCCACAAATTGATCTTCCGTGCCGATAGGCAAGGTCATGACGATAGGGTTTGCGCCCAACACGGTTTCAACCTGTTTAACCACACGGTAAAAATCTGCGCCAATACGGTCAAGCTTGTTAATGTAAATAACGCGAGCGACTTCAGAGTCGTTAGCATAGCGCCAGTTGGTTTCAGATTGCGGCTCTACGCCACCTGATGCACAAAATACGCCGATACCGCCATCCAATACTTTTAACGAACGGTATACTTCGATAGTGAAGTCAACGTGACCGGGAGTGTCGATAATATTGAAACGGTGGTCTTTCCAGAAACAGGTGGTCGCCGCAGACTGAATGGTAATGCCGCGTTCTTGTTCTTGCTCCATAAAGTCGGTGGTAGCTGCACCGTCATGCACCTCACCGATTTTATGAATTTTACCGGTCAGTTTTAAAATGCGCTCGGTGGTAGTGGTTTTACCCGCGTCAACGTGAGCGAAAATACCGATGTTTCTGTAATGAGATAGATCTGTCATGTGTGTACTCTGTAGGTTAAGCGTAAAAAACTTTTTATAATCACTATAAATGTCTTGTTGTAGTGATCACTTTAATATTGCTGAGAAAAATAATTGTCAAAACACTGGTTATTACAATTACTCAAACCAAGCCTTTGGCAATCAATCTGCCATAATTTCCCCAATCTAAATTTGAAAAATTGCACATTATAACCTAAAACTTATTTAATGCTAAATAGCATATAAATAGCATCGATAATTAGTGATTAACAACGGGTTTTTATTCTACGCCCCTTTTAAAAAACAACCCTGCCAACTCTTCCAAGCCTAGCAAATCTGCTACATCCGCATAAACACCGCTCATTGCTACATCCGCCTGCATACCGCGCACAAATAAATATTTAACGCCACCAAAATGCTGGGCGTAATCATAATCCGGCAAGCGCTGCTGTAAATACTGATGCAGCACCACGCTGTACAGAGAGTATTGCAGGCCATAATTATGCTCACTCATGGCGGCGATTAAAGTATGTGGTTGATAATCCGCTAAGCAGTTGGTTTTGTAGCGCGGTAGGATGTGCTGACGACAGGAAGCGCATCGTTCGCGTCACTCGCCGCCGTCAATCCAAAATAGTCCATTGCACCCCCACAACCAGGATAAACCCAGCTACAGCATCCATTCGGAAAGGGTGTCGTTGTTGGGTTTATTTAAAAGTCAGACGTAAGCAATCAATTTTGTCCATTAATAATTGCTTGCCTTTTCGTTCAGCCAGATTCACCGTGAAAAACCACATTGCACCCTGAACGTAGATTCGGCGGCATTCGGTCGTTGTTTATGCTTCATTTGTCTATCCATCACCCGAACGATGCGCCTCGTTACCTCGGCACATCCTACGAGAATTTGAATTTAGCACATTAGCCAAATTCCTAGCACTTCAAAGCCAGTTATCCAGCCGTAACGCCTCAACACGCTCAAATTCACGCATATTATTCGTCACCAACATCAAGCCTTCACTACGGGCATGTCCTGCGATATGCAGATCGTTAACATCAATCGTTAAGCCTTCACGTTCAAGAACAGCGCGAATATCGCCGTAATGCGCCGCCGCTTTACTGCCGTAATCCAACACGACCAACCGAGAAACAAAATCCTCAACCTGCCGCACATTGTGATCGACTTTCGCGCTTTTTTCTGCACCGTGTAATAGCTCGGCAAGGGTGATGGTGCTGATACAGGTTTGCCCCACATGACGATTAAAAGAATCCAGAACCTCAATCGGACGGTGCTTAATCACATAGATAACAATATTGGTATCCAGCATGTATTTCAGCATTAAAACGCTTCCCTAGGCGGTTGATCTTGGGTGGCGCGTTCGGTCATAAAATCATCGCTAACCTGTTCCTCAGACAGAAAGAAGCTATCCCACGTATTTTCGACAGGCGATAAAATACGATCTTGACCCACTACCCGCACCGTGACTTTTTTAACGGTTTCCGGAAAACGGGTTTCGGTAGGAATCCTAACCGCTTGCGTTCGGTTATTCACAAAAACTGACCCTGTTGCCATAAAGCCACCCTCAAATGCTGCGGATTGTGATTGTAGGGATCCTCTAAAAATTGCACTTCGACAAGCTCAGTGCGAACGGTTATATTTGTAAGTCAGTTACTTATCCGTTTATGCTGAGCCTGTCGAAGCATGAATAAGCAATTTTAGAGGTTCCCTGTAGAATCGCTATAGTATATTGCAGGTGTATTTAGCAGTAAAGCACATGCCTAATATAGGTGATGGTTCTTGCTTGCTCAATGTTGCGATAAATATTTATCCTAAGCCATACGCAATTCAACATTTTAAACTTGCAGCAAACGCATCAAATTGACTGGGATCTATTGCCTTTATTTTTTCAATAACCAGTCTGGCACAAGGTACTCGTGGAGACTCAAGTGGTATAAAGCTCAAGGTGGGTCAACCTTTGAAAATGTCTTTAACTTTGGGCTTGGTTTGAAACGTTTAAGACGGGGTTACAAACTCCGTCCCGCTGAGGCTATTTCAGAGTTACTGTAAGTTATAGGTTAATTTATGCTCTTGAATATCGATACGTCCCTTTTATTCTGGACGCTAAATATCCTCCAACTGAGTCCGCTTGCTCTAATTCGTTGTACACATTTTCAGGCACATCAAAATACTGATAAGTTGTTCCATTCTTAAATTCTATCTCCAATGTTTGACTGTCCTTGTCATAGCCAATTGATTCGACATTACTTGATGTTACAGATACTTTTTCCATAGTTTTCTCCTAGTTATTTTACTATATCGATTTTCGGATTTTGAGCTCTCCACGTTTCAACCAATTCCTTGTAATTAGGATTGGCCTCCATTTTAATACCCCAGCCACCGGGATTTTGCGAATCATCCTGAGGAACCTCATCATAAATAATGGGATCTTGACTGTCGGGTCTTCTATTTTTTGGCGGTGCCTCTATTGTTGTTCGCATCGGTAATTTGACGGCTTCACCCAAAATTATTGCTTCGCCCGTTCGCAATATTGGCAGCATACTCGTTAGTCCATCCAAGTTATCTGATAAAGCAGAGGTAATATGATTTCTATCTGAGGCGTTTGTTAACCGGAGCGCGAAAAATGTACCGCATTGCGAAAGGATTGTAGGATTAATTTCGGATGGTCTTTGGCTCACAATCATTGCTCCTATCCCGTACTTCCGCCCCTCTTTAACTATGCGCTGAACTACCTTTGATGCCATTCCTTTGAAGTCATCATTTAGATAAATATGCGCTTCTTCCATGACTATGAGCAATGGCCTGTGCCTGCCACCTTGAGATAAATTTCTAGCCCAAAACAACGCTTCATACAGTATTCTAAGAAGAGCGCCTATTGTTGTTTGTAAAATATCAGCGGGTATTCCTGACAAGTCTAATATCGAAACGGGTCTATCACTTCCTATCCAATTTATTAGCAATTGATCCAAATCCTGAGCAACTTTTCCGTCAATGTCTGGCATCCAATCACTAGGTTTAAAAATAAAATCATATCTGGGAATTCTTAGCTTTGTTCCTAACAATAGAACTTGCTTTCCCAAATTTAAAGAACTTGGCAAATAGTTTATTTTTTCTTCACCAGCGTCAGTGACAATATTTTTAAAAATAGGTGGAATCCCTTCCATAGGATTACCTTTTAACTCATTTCCATCAGCATCGGTTTCATAAGCCAAATTGTCGATTGGTTTACCTGCTCTCTCTTTACTGTTGTAGTATGTTCCAAATGTTTCAATGAATAACTCATGCCATAAATGATGAATGCTGAACGGAATTGGAGAGTCAACACTAAGTGAGTCGGCAGATGCGCCTTTTTTGGGGTATTTAGTCAAGGATTCAAGTTTATATTTTTGCACTCTCTCCATAACTATATTTTTATCCCTTTCATTATTAAACTCGCCAAAGCTGATCTCGCATAACTCGTCGAAATTTAACGCCCAAAAGGGTATATATAGTTCTTTCTCTTTTAGTTTTGAAGTTAAATCACCATTGATTTTATAAATATGCGCTTTTTCTTTTAACGCATGACCGTATTCACCATGTAGGTCTAACATAATTATTCTGGAAGAAGGATAGTTTGTACTGTCGGACAGTGCATCAATAATACTTGCCACTGTCGTTGACTTTCCTGAGCCTGTTGTGCCAACAACTGCTGAATGTCTGGTTATCAGTTTATTTACGTCGATTAATGCGGGAATAGAATCTGCGTTTGAGATGTGACCTAGTTTTACAAAATACGGTTTATCCGGTTGACCATAAATATTTTTTAGCTCTTTCTCTGACACCAAGTGAACTTCATCGCCAATAGTTGGATATTGAGAAAGTCCTCTTTGGAATACTCCATTTCTCTGACCTTCTCCTATTAATTGAATTCTCATCCATCTATCACCGTGACTTTGATTTTCAACTTGACTTTCAGGGACGGCACTTGCGCCTACTTGGCTAATAATGCCAAACAAATCATTAAAGCCAATAGGTATTCGAATAAAACTACCTATTTGGCCAACTCTATATCCTTGACCATCAATGTATACAAATCCTGTTAAAGATTCCTTCGATAATGAAATACTGACCGTAGTCCCATTAACGTCTTGCACGTCACCAAGATAGGTTTCTTTACTAGACATTTTTGTCTTCCTTTGGAGAGCCTATTATTTTCTTCAGGAAATCAGTAAATACTGAGAAATCACCAAGCTTAATTAGGCTTTCAGAGGCATCGGATTCATTTGATTCTTTGTCGGAACTAACAAATTTTAAAAGGTCTGAATCACTATCGTCATTATTTTTCAGGCTCTGCCACTGGCCTAAATTTGTTCCGATTATGGCTTTGTCAAATGTCCATATATTTAGATTATGCTGGTTTTCGGCCAATCGGTATGCGGCTGGGTATCTTTCGACTGGACTATCAGGGTCAGAGTTTGTTTCATATCGTTCAAACATTAGACCTAGCACCATCGCCGTTGGGTTTGCCTTTAGCGCATTGATAATCGTATCGTTCAAATGTCCGTCGTTAAACGAATAACCGGATAGAATTAAGAAAGAAGATTTTTTTCGAATGAACCTGTTCAATTGATCAATCAATGCCAAGTAGGGCATTTTACGACTTTCTTCGTACTTCAAATGGGAGGGATAAATTAAGTACGATGCATCTTCCTTTATCTCTGAGGATCGATATACTTTTTTTTGTTTTCCAATTTCTTCTTGATACCAATTAATTGACCCGTGTATTTTCCATATTCTCGACCAGTGAATGGGTATCAAATTATCTTCTACAGCCCTAAGGTCAAAGAACGATCTCCTTGATCCCACAAAACCATCGAAATAAGGAATCTCCAAATCTTCTAATGCTTGCTCCATTAGCAAATCATAATTCGTTGTAAATAGCTCTACCGCGACTTTTCGATCTATTGACCTTATCCATTTACAAAGACGGTGGTATGGTGTCTCTTGGTCAGGTAGGTTTACATCAAGTTTTTTTACGATCACTGCACAAATGGCTTTCTCCAAGTCCAATAAATCTTGTTCGCACAACCCTCTTACATCGCCCCCCTTAGATACCAATAATAAGCTTCGCAGAAAACTTAAAATATCTTCGATATTTTCGATGTTTTTCTCGGCCTTTTTTAATTCACCTAGAAGCAGTTCATATTTTTTATTGTCTTTCAACTGCTCATTTATATACTTTGAAAGATTTGCAACGTCAGGTATTAGCGGCCATTTATCGTCAGGCATAACTACGGATAAAGGACACCCTGCCGATATGAAAAAACCGATTGATTCATTATCTTGAGATAGTGATTGCCTAAGATATTTTAGATGCCGAATGGGGTCATGAGAATTGATCATTTGATTGTTCCATTGTTAGTTAGGCTTTTATATTCATCATCTACATCAAGTGCTTTTAGTTCAAGCCCCTCAATCTCCTGCAACGACTTTCCCGCAATTCCCTGCAAATCTCCATACATCCCCACGGTCGCATTCATCACCCGCTCAATCTGCGATTCCCGTTTCGCCCATTGCTTCATAATGGCTTTGCGTTCTTTATCCAGGTCTTCCTGCATTGTGGAAAAAGCTTCGACTATGGCTTCTACCCGTTGGCGAAAACGTGGGCCGGTCAGGTATTGATACACCATCTCGGTTTTGGTTTGCTGGCCTTCGCTGGACTGCCGCGCAAGGGCAAGCTCCAGTAATGACTGGCGTAAAATCATGGCGACGGGCAACGCGGCGCGGGGGTGTGTTACCCAAATATTATCGACCATCTCAAAGGTTTCAACGCCTTTCGGCAACACTTGGCTGACGATGACGGCGATTTCTGCCTTGGCGGTGCGTTGGTCATCCCGAAGCTTGACCAGCCAGCCATCGCTCCAGTTCTTGGTGCGCTTGATCTCCCACAAAATGGTGCCGCCAGATTGCCCGCCTGTACCAATCACGCGATGCAGCACATCGCCGCCGAATTCGCCTTTGGGTACTGGCTCGATGGCATCGAAAGGAAATTTGCTGCGTAACAGGTTTTCCAGCTCCAGCTCTTGCACTTCACCTTGTAGCTGTTGTGATCCCTGTTCTGCGCGGCGCTTGAGTTCCTCGATCTGTTTTTGCATCGCGGTAATGGTTTGCTCTTTTTCCATTACTTTAAGTTTCTGTTCGTCTTCGGCTTCTTTTTTGGCTTGTTGGCGGGTCGCGGCTAGCTCTGCTTGCACGCGTTTTTCAATCGTGAGTTCCAGTTCACGCTTAGCATCATCCAGTTCGCGCTGTTTTTTAATCAGTTCGGCTTGCGCATTTTGTGCCTCAGCCAATTTTTCTTCACGGCTTTTTAGTACCTCTTGTAAATCGGCGACTTCACGGGTTTTCTGGTCAAGATCGTTTGCGGCGGCTTGCTTGGCTTTTTTGGTCTCCTCCTCGACGATTCGGGTGCGATCCTTATTTAGTTGCGCTTCCACCTGCTCGGCAACTTGTGCTGCCAGTTTGTTTTTGGCATCGACCAATTGTGTTTCCTTATCGCGCACCGCTTGTTCGCGTGCGGCAATGTCGCTGTCTTTCTGTGCCAGCTGCTGCTCAAACTGTTTGCGGGTGGATTCAATCAGTGGTGCAGCCAACGATTCGGTGAGTTTTATTTCCGTTTTGCAATTCGGGCAGGTGATAGTGGGGTCGATCATGATGCGTTTCCTAAATATTGTCAAAAATCGCTTAATAGTGCGTGGTAACTAACCTTTAGCCCCAAATAAAAAATAACTTGGTCACTAAAAGCTTAGCTTACAATAGCCAACATACAATCCTCTATGGTTTTTTTACTACGAGGTCGGTTACCCCTCCTCAACCTTTCACTAAAGCTGTAAGGCGTATTCTCCGCTAGACAATACGCCATAAACGGAGTGGATAGCGTTGATTATTAATTGGATTTCCCTGAGCTATCTTTTAAGGTGTACTGATTGAATTGCGATGATGCTTTGGGCAGCGGCGGTTTGCTGGCGCGAAACCGCTCTAAAGCACTAGACGACAGGTTGAATTTTGATGACGGTATAATCCACAGTTTTTTGTAATATCACCCACCCCCAAACAACCCTACCAATTTATCCAAGCGCGGCAAATCGGGTACATCCGCATAAACACCGCTCATTGCTACATCCGCCTGCATACCGCGCACAAATAAATATTTAACGCCGCCAAAATGCTGGGCGTAATCATAATCCGGCAAGCGCTGTTGTAAATACTGATGCAGCACTACGCTGTACAGCCAGTATTGCAGGCCATAATTATGCTCGCGCATGGCGGCGATTAAAGTATGCGGTTGATAATCCGCTAAGCTGTTGGTTTTGTAGTCCATTACATAATAGCGCCCCTGATACAGGCAGATTAAATCTACAAAGCCAGTTAAATAACCGCACATTTGTTTAGCCGTCAGCGGCTGATACGCCGGACATTGCGCCAAGATTTGATTAATGCGACTGACATCTAACGGCTGAAGCGCGAGATAAAATGGCATTTCTTTTATGCACTGCGCATCTGCCAAATTTTTTAAGCAAAATTGTGTGTCGTTGGATGCCAGCGGCGTCTGCACAATGTGCTGTAGCAGTTGATCAATACGGCTTGGGTCAGGTAAATTAATACCATAGCGCTGACAGGCCGCATCACGGCGCTGGCTAATATCAAGCGGTTCTGCCAGCCGTTTAAAGCTCAAGTACTCCAGCAACTCATGTACCACATTACCGAGTTGTGCGCCTTTCGGTAATGGCTCTTGTTCAATAGCTGCGTCACCCTTTATTGCGCCCATTCCAGAATGTTCAAAATCGTCCGGCTCCATCACTTTATCTTCCGGTAACTCCGGTGCATCTTTTAAGCTTAAGGCCGACAACGCCGTGTAACTGCTCATTTGCCAACTGGTGTATAAATTCCGCTTGCGCTGCTTAGCCGCTAGGCTGGCAACATCTAAGCTTTGTCTATAACTACCGGCAATACTGTTGTTATTCGCCAGCAATTGATAGGCAAAAGCTTCAGGTTGTGATGCACATAACGCCCTTAGACGACCTTGCTGCGCGCTAAAATCAGTATCTGCAAAGTCCAGCAAATACGCCAGTGCGGAGTTATTCGGCCTATCTTTAGTGCGCACCTCCGCCCACACCACATAACAGCGGTATTTGGCACGGGTAACCGCCACATAAAACACCCGCAGCTCTTCTGCCAGCTCTTCTTGTAAGGCTTGTGCGCGGCGGCGATTAAAATCTGTCGAGCCAAGATCGGCAATCATGCGACCCTGTTCATGGCATTGAATCAGTCTGTTTTCACTGCCAAGATAATCGTTGCGCTGCCAAAGATACGGGCAAAACACCAATCCATATTCAAGCCCTTTTGAGCGGTGCATGGTCACAATCTTAACCGCTTCGGCATCGCTTTCCAGGCGTAATTGCTGCTCATCCGCGCAGCCTTTTTCTTGTTCCGCTTTGATGATAGCGGTGCGTAGCCAATCTAACGTTTTATGAATACCCAAATGCTCATCCAACGCCGCTTGCTGAATCAATTCCAGCAAATGTTGCAGATTGGTCAGGCTACGTTCCGCCAAGCGGGTTGTAGAGAGTTGCGTACGAACTTTTTCACGCGTTAACAGCGTCAGCATCATCGCCATAAAGCCTTTTTTCAGCCAATCTTGTGCATAGCCCTGAAACCGGAACACCCAAGCATCCAAGGCATTTTCATCATTGATAATCTGGTAAAGCTGCTGTCCGTTAACATCAAACCAGCTAATGGTGAGGGCTTGCTTAAGTAAACTTATATCCCCAGGATTAGCAACCGCTTGTAACAAGCGATATAAGTCTGCCGCCTCCTGCGTGGTAAAAACTGATTCCGTGCTGTTTAACACGGCGGGGATACCGGCTTCGCGCAAGGTATTTTGATAGTCGCGCGCCTGCTTGTTAGACCGCACTAAAATCGCAATATCGCTGGGCTGCACTGGGCTATCTTCAGCTACGGTTTTAATTACAAAACTGCCGCCCAAAAGCTGTAAAATTTCATTGACCACGCTGATTTTAATCGCTTCAGTGGCTGAAGAATTCGTCCCCTTACTGGCGCTCCAATAACCGGTCTTATCGTGTTCCGCCAACTGCCATAAACACATAGGCGGCACCGCTTGACCATCATCAGCCAAATAACCATCGTCATCACTCAGCCCCGGTGCAACGGGCGTAAACTGCACTTGCGCGAATAAAAACGCTTGTTCCCGTTGCAATAAGCTGTTCACCGCCGCCACCAGTTGCGGGTGCGAGCGCCAATTAAGCCCTAGGGTGAAGTTGTGCTGCGCCTGTTGTTGTGCCGAAAAATACGAATAAATATCCGCGCCGCGAAATTTATAGATGGCCTGCTTAGGGTCGCCGATTAAATACAAACTGTGCGACGGTACGGCAAACAGTCGCGAAAAAATAAACCATTGCTTTTGGTCGGTATCCTGAAATTCATCAATCAACGCGACCTTAAAACGCAGTTGTAATTCAGCACATAACCCATCGCCTTCCCCACCCTCTAAAGCGTCTGCCAAGCGATTAATAAGCTCATCAAACGACAATACATTGAGTTGCTGCATGTGCTTATCTACCGCGACGCGCAAATTCTCCAGCAAGGCACGACGAAACACCAAGGTGATTTGGCTAAAACTGTCAGCCAGTGCATCAAACGCCGTGTGATCAAGGGCTAACGTCGCCAAATACTCAGCTTTACGGGCATCCCCTTGCTGGGTTTTGTTACTTCTAAATTTGTTACCATTTAAAGCTGCCTTCACGCCCTCAGCGGTCAACAGCTTAAAGGCTTCAATAGACGGTATTTGTAAGGTTTGTCCCGTTAACCAAGCATTTAACGCTTGCCAACACACCTCGAAAGTATCGGTATAAGTGGGTTTAAACGTACCTTCAGCAAAACGTGCTGTTAAGGCATTGACCAGCGTAACCAGTTGGCTTTGCGCCACATGACATTGCAACCTAAAGGATTTTAAAAGTGCATCGAGATCAGTATGTTCAGGATAGACCGGCGTGTATAAACCAATCCCCCGCACACTGCCCAACAAGGCATCTGGCGTCGCATATTGCGCAGTCAATAAAGCCACTTCCCACACATCACGGGGGTAAATCTCTCTACGCCAAAAATCATCCGCGCAGGCTTGTTTAATGGCATTGACTTCGCCCGTGAGTTCAGAATCGAACAATTGCCCGCTTTCCAACGCATGTTCATTCAAGACTCGCTGACAAAAGCCGTGAATGGTAAAAATTCCGGCTTGATCAATATCCAATAACGCCAGCTCCAGACGTTGCTTAATCACTTCTGGACTGATCGTTAAACCTGCCAGCCAGGTTAAAATCGTGCTATCAATACCCGCTTGTTTACCATTTGCCGCCAGCTTCGCTTCTGCCAAACGTTTACGGATGCGGTCTTTCAGTTCATCAGTGGCGGCCTTGGTAAAAGTCACCACCAGTAGCTGATCAATCTTAACGTCTTGCTCAACCACAAAACGCAACACCAGCATCGCAATTGCATAAGTTTTACCAGTGCCAGCGCTGGCGTCTATCAGGTTGATGCCTGACAGCAAGGGTGTGGTGACGGGATTAAAGTGAGCCGGGGTGAGCATAACGATTTGGCGGCAAAATAAGAAGGCACTAATTTTACACTGTTGCGGTTAGCATGTAGTGCTACATTTTCAGCTCGGTAAGACGCAATTGTAGGGTGCAATACGCCTATCGCGCCCCATCAGGCACAACTGTCAGGTTTCACTAGGTTGTTGTGATTGGCGCATTAAGCGAATGACACTGCTACGCTGCACTTACGTGTTGAATCTAAGATTATTTAATTTGTATCCTCGGGGTAATTTAAGCCGGATTGTCCTGCATTGTCGACATTAAGCAGCTCGGCAATCAGTGGCATATACGTTGTCAATTGTGGTATCACTGGGATTTTCCAGGCTTTGCCGACGATACGGGCAAAGATGTTATCTAACCAGAGGCGATTCGATTTGGCTTGTTGCAGAATAAATTGGTAGGATTCCTCATGGTTAATAACGGCAAAACCTTCCAACCAAACTTCAATCACTTCCGCTTCACCAAACAGCTGCAGTTGCACGAATGATGTTCGCGCGTCGATGTCAACCCTAAAATCGGTTAATTCTGCGATGCCTTTTAGCATTATGTTGGTTACCCATAAAATAATTTTGGTGGGCGTCCATTTAATGGCTTTTTTTATTATGCTGGATTTAAAACTCATTATTAGCCTTCAATATAGGTGGAATAGGGGGCTTACTATATTAGCGATTTTTTGAAGCGTATATCTGGTGGCATTCAAGAAATAATGGGTGCAACGCCATTATTTCGATTCGATGAGGGTTTAGTCACTTAATGACCAGAATGTGGTTGCGGTTCATTGGCGACATCTTTTCTACGCAAAACATAGTGTTCTGCATATTTCCCCGTGAAACGCTTGCCATTGGGATCGAGCTGAATCAGGCTATTTTCTTCGACAATATATTGCTGGGTTGTTGCGCTTTTGCGGGGCGTTAAAGTAATGGTCTTGCTGTTGTTATCCCACGTAAACTTGCCTTTTTCCACAAACTCCCGGTCTGACTTGCCAATAAATTGCGTCATTAAGACATAGCTGTTATTTTTGTTAAAAGCGAGCGTGGTTTTAACGCCAGCACAGTCAGCGCAGGGCATAAAGCCTTGATATATACCAGGCCAGTCCATGTTGTCTTGTGCATGACGCGCATTTTGATCATGAACTATTTCAGTCGATTCAGCCATAACTAGGCTGTAAGCCGAAGCAAGGGTGGTGACGGCAAATGCCAGCAGCATCTGTTTAAATAAGGGCTTGGTTGTTGGCATATTTTACTCTTGGGCAAAGGAAAGATAATAGCACGGTGGATTGGATAGGGCGATACTTAAGCCTAGCATTTAAGGTTTCGACATATTGGGTTTTATTGCATTTCTCCTTACCACGGCAAGTTCACGAATCTGGAGAAGGCATCTCGCATCTTGTACTCTAGCGGCAAAGAAAACGCTCTGATACCACCGTAGCGTTGCTTTAATTCTGCAAACTTCACCGTAATTTCAGTAGGGCAATTGACTCTACTGCGCATATCAAATACATATCGATATTCATATTCTTGTAACGAACGGTACTGCGGAGCAATGTAGCTTTGATCAAGCACAATGCCTGTTTTAGCAAAGCAGATTACATAAGGCCCACGATGCGAGGAAAGTCCTTGAACGGGTTCAACTACTCCAATAATTTGTGGTGTTTCAATAAATTGCTCTCTTTCTGCCACCCAGTAACTAATATCCAGCGCATTCACAAAACTTAGCGCAGTATCGTCAGTCATTGCTTTGTAGTAAGCAGGCGGCCCAACCAATCCTTCGGTATGCAGAAACTGGAAATTATTGCCAAGAAAGAAGCCGAAAGAGCCGGCCCTATCCCCCATGGCAAACAAAGAATGTGCGGGTATTTTCTTTTGCATTATCCAAGCCACTAATTCTAAGTTTTTTCTACCAAAACTTGGATCTAATGAGGCAATAGCCGATGAATTTTTCACCTGGCCTATCATGCCTTTAACCAAACCCAAGGCAGGTTTTAAAAAAATTAAAAGTGCCAATAGCAGCAGTGTAACTAATCCATCATTTAAATACCCTCTTTTGGATTCGGCAATCTGCTTAATCGCAAACACAGTTTCCATCAAAAGATAATAGGTAAGCAAAAAGGGTGTCCAATAATACCAATTCCATAACGGCCAGCCTGACAAGGTTCCGTAATAGACCATACATATACAGCAGGCAATCAATAAAACGCTAAATTCATCCCTAAAACGTAAAGCGCTTAACGGTTGTTTTTTAAAAAACAAAAATAGCGAAATTGCTATAAAAAGCAAAGCTGCTTGTTTTAACGCCAGAATATACCCAAAGCTAACATGAAAATTTTCACCAATAATCTTGCCGACAGATTTTGCAAGACCGGAAATTGGCAGCGGGAATCCAAAATAATAATAATTGATTGACGCATAAATCAGTAGGACTGGGATGATTATCACATAATGCCGAAAATCAGGTTTTCGTTTGCGCAGATAAAAATACAAATCCCTGGCAATCACCACTGAAATAGCATCTAAACGGGTTAAAAATAGCAGCGATCCAAAAACGCCACGTAGCTTCCAGGAAGTGGCCGTCATAAATAGAATAAAGAAAGCCGGCAGCATGGTCGTTTCCATGCCTTTAAGCATGATAACGGGAATGGCAAACGAACAGATAATCGCCGGAAATCCAATTCCATAACGTTTATTTGATACGGTAAAAAAAATAAAAATAAACAAAAACGAAATTAAGTAAGCCTGAATAACCAGATTACTGGCTGACGTTCCAAATAGATAACCGACCCCCGTCAATATGAGCAACCAAAGTGGTTGATAGCCATTGGTTTCAAAAGGGGGTAAAAAACGACTTGAGCCTTGTTCAACGATGTTACGGGCTATCCCGAAATAGTAATACGCGTCATCAGAAAACAAGTCAATCCATACAGCAGGTTCAGTATTTAATAGTAACCAAAGCCCACTAAACAGCGTAACAAATAACAGCACCACAAAAAAAATGTCGGCCGCAGTATTGATCTGCTTTTCCCGTATAAAAAACCATTCGTATAGTTTATACATTCATCACTCCTTTTATACGTAGGCAATCGAAAGTTAATTTCACCTAAAGACAGCTAAGCATTGGGATTGGTAGGTGTAAAATGCCTGATAACTTTCGTGTTACTACTTAGTTAATTAGTCGAAATACGATTTCAGGAAGCTAAAAAATCAATGGCGCAATTTAAAATACCGTTCGTCTAAGCGTATTGTTCAGCCCTATTGGGCGCGAATGCACCTTAAAATTGATCTATCCCAATGCACTCAATATTTTAGCTATAAAAAAAGGGTCGGAAGACCCTTTTTTGTTTACAAAAAACCTGACTGGTTTTTTTATGCTTCTACTTTTTCAACTTCTTTCATACTGAGCCTAACCCGTCCCTGACGATCAATCTCTAGGACTTTTACTTTTACTACATCGCCTTCTGCCAGTTTATCACTGACTTTATCGACATGCTCATCAGAAATTTGCGAAATATGCACCAAACCGTCTTTGCCCGGTAAAATCGTGACGAATGCACCAAAATCCATTAAACGCACCACTTTACCTTCATAGGTTTTGCCGACTTCAACTTCTGCGGTAATTTCTTCAATGATGCGTCGTGCTTCTTCACCGGCGGCCTTATCAACTGAAGCCACTTTTACGATGCCGTCATCGGTTAAATCAATGCTAGCACCCGTTTGTTCGGTAATGCTACGAATAGTGGCACCGCCTTTACCAATGACTTCACGAATTTTACTGGGGTCAATTTTAAAGGTGATAATGCGCGGCGCGAAATCGGACATTTCATCGCGGGTAGCAGACAGCGATTTATTCATTTCGCCCAAAATATGCAAACGGCCTTGTTTGGCTTGCGCTAAGGCAGCTTTCATAATTTCAGCCGTGATCCCATCAATTTTGATGTCCATTTGTAGGGCTGTGATACCATCTTCTGAACCCGCGACTTTAAAGTCCATATCGCCTAAGTGATCTTCATCACCCATAATGTCAGAAAGCACCGCAAAACTGTCGCCTTCTTTAATCAAACCCATCGCAATACCGGCCACTGGCGTTTTAATCGGCACGCCCGCATCCATTAACGCCAAGCTGCTACCACAGACGGAAGCCATAGAGCTAGAACCGTTTGATTCGGTAATTTCAGAAACCACCCGCACCACATACGGAAATTCATCCATATTGGGTAAAACTGCTTGCACACCTCGTTTTGCCAAGCGTCCATGGCCAATTTCACGTCGTTTTGGGGAGCCAACAAAACCAGTTTCACCAACGCTGTAGGGTGGAAAGTTGTAATGCAGCATAAACTGATCTTTGTATTCACCTGCTAAGGCATCAATGGTCTGCGCATCTCTAGCGGTACCCAAGGTAGCAACAACTAACGCTTGCGTTTCACCACGGGTGAATAATGCTGAACCGTGGGTTCTAGGCAGCACGCCAGTCCGCACGGTAATGGGGCGAATGGTTGATAAGTCCCGTCCATCAATCCGTATACCGTCATTGAGAATGGCATTGCGAACAATTTTTGCTTCCAGATGTTCGATAATCAGGCGTATTTCTTTTTCAGCTTTAGCAAAACGCTCATCTGCGGTAATTGAGGCAATGACTGCATTTCGGATGCCTTTAAGCTGCTCTTGACGCACTAATTTTTCAGCTACTTTATAAGCCGCTTTAATATCGGCTTCAACGCTGCTAACCACTAAATGTTTTAAATCAGCATCAACCACCGGTGCCGTCCAGGGTATTTCAGGTCGTGCCACAGCTTGCGCAAATGCTTTGATGGCGTTAATGGCCACTTGCATTTGTTCATGTCCAAATAACACGGCACCCAGCATAATCTCTTCTGATAAGCGATCTGCTTCAGATTCAACCATAAGTACCGCATGCGCAGTACCGGCAACCACTAATTGCAATTGCGATTCTTTTAAAGTCGCCTCAGAAGGGTTTAATAAATAAACACCTTCTTTATAGCCAACGCAAGCCGCAGCAATGGGGCCATTAAAGGGTAATCCTGAAATAGCCAGCGCGGCAGAGGCGCCCAGTAACGCAGGTATTTCAGGATCAACGTCCGGATTTAACGATACCACGGTCGCAATAATTTGCACTTCGTTGGTATAGCCATCAGGAAACAACGGGCGAATAGGGCGATCAATCAAACGCGAGGTTAAGGTTTCTTTTTCGCTAGGGCGACCTTCGCGTTTAAAAAAACCGCCGGGGATTTTACCCGCCGCATAGGTTTTTTCTTGATAATTAACCGTTAAAGGAAAAAAGTCTCCGCCAGCCGCTTCTTTTTTAGCAACGACGGTGACGAGCAGCGCGGTTCCTGCTACATCAATCATAACTGCACCGTCAGCTTGACGGGCTATTTCACCTGTTTCCAGGGTAACAAGTCGATCGCCGTACTGAAATTCTTTCCTGATAGGGTTCACTATAAGGTTCCTTTACGTTAAAAAGTCAAAAAAATAGGATCAATCCTGATATTCACTCACGAAAACGGCACATTACGTGCCGTTTTGCAGTTTAGCTGTTATTTACGCAAGCCTAGACGTTCAATTAATGAACGATAGCGCGCAATTTCCGTTCTTTTAAGATAGTCCAATAATTTACGACGTTGATTAACCATGCGCAACAAACCGCGACGAGAATGGTTATCTTTTTTATGTTCGCTAAAATGCGGTGTTAAATGCGTAATATGCGCGGTCAGTAACGCGACTTGCACTTCGCACGAACCGGTATCAGACTCTGATAAACGATATGCTTCAACAACTGCTTTTTTTTGTTCTGCTGTAAATGGCATGTTTTTTTAATCCCTATACGATTAAATTGAAAAAAATCATCACAGTCATGATGATCACAAAATAGGTCAGCCACAATAGGGCGTAGCTGACCATACATCTTCATCAAGCAGTTATAAACTGCCCAACATTCTTTTAGGCGCTAGTGTAGCATCGTTGCGCATTTCCCCCAACCCCAAAAAATTCTGTTCGTGGTAAAGTCTTACCATTCCTACGTCTGTGCCTGCAAAGTCTATGCGTTGTCCCTGTTGCACACACAGGGCTTGCGCTGCTGATAACTGCACAGCAGGCATAAATTTTAAAGGGGTATCCATCGGCATTAAGTTTTCAATTAAAACCCTAGGGGGCATCGCTTCTAATTGATTGATATGCCAAGCATCTTTCAGTAAAAACTGTCCAGCCTGCGTTCGCCTTAAGGCCGTTACCGTCCCACCACAACCCAAATAATGTCCAATGTCTTCAGCCAAGGAGCGAATGTAGGTGCCTTTAGAACACAGCACCTCTAACATTAAGCGATCATCAAGCCTATCGACCAAGGTAAGTTCAAAAATAGTGATGCGCCGGGCTTTACGCTCCACCACTTTACCTTCCCTGGCTAATTCATATAATTTTTTGCCATTATACTTTAGCGCCGAATACATGGGCGGAACTTGCTCGATAACGCCGGTAAACTGTTGCAAGCAATGCTCGATCTCCGACGCCGATAAAGTCGGCACTGGTTTGGTTGCCAAAATTACGCCTTCCGCATCACCGGTATCGGTCATCACGCCTAGTTGCACGGTGACTTCATAGCGTTTATGATCGTCCAGCATAAGCGCCGATACTTTAGTCGCTTCACCGAAACACAAGGGCAATAAACCCGTAGCGAGTGGATCAAGGCTGCCGGTATGCCCAGCCTTATTGGCATTTAATAAACGCCGCACTTCCTGCAATGCGCGATTGGATGAAACGCCTAAGCGTTTATCCAGCAATAATATGCCCTGCACATTTTGACCGGATTTACGTTTACCCACGCCAAGTTAATCCAAGCCCTTATTGGGTAATGCTTGAATTGCATCATCTGCTGTTGCCGTTTCAGCACGCGTGGCGGCATTGACTTCGCTGAGTAATTGCGCAACGCGCATGCCGGTATCAAACGAATCATCATAGTAAAAACGTAATTCGGAGATATGTCTTAAACGCATCCGTTTGGCAACGTCATGGCGAATTTGTGGCGCCAATTGATTCAGTAATTTTACATTATCGCGCTTGCCCTGGGCATCCGTATTTAATACGGTGACATATACTTTTGCAACCGCTAAATCTTTGGTCACTACCACTTCATTAACTGTAAGCAAGCCCAGGCGCGGGTCTTTTAAATCACGTTGAAAAACCAGCGAGAGTTCTTTTTGTAATTGCGATGATACCCGAGCGCTGCGACCAAATTCTTTGGGCATATTTAAATTGTCCGAATAACTTCTTTACGTTCAAATACTTCTATTTGATCACCTGCTTGAACATCCGTATAGTTCTTAACGCCAATGCCACACTCCATACCCATTTTCACTTCGGCTGCATCATCTTTAAAGCGGCGTAGTGATTCCAATTGTCCTTCGTAAATAACCACGTTATTACGCAAGACACGAATGGGTAGGTTACGTTTCACGTAGCCATCAATCACCATACAGCCTGCGATAGCACCCAATTTTGGCGATTTAAATACATCTCGAACCTCGGCAAGCCCGACAATGATCTCTTTAATTTCCGGCGACAACATACCGCTGATGGATTTTTTAACCTCATCAATGGCTTCGTAAATAATGCTGTAATAATGTAAATCGACGTCTTTTTCTTCAATGAGTTTCCGCGCGGTAGTGTCGGCGCGCACATTGAAGCCGATAATAATAGCACCGGAAGCCAAAGCGAGATTGACATCACTTTCGTTAATACCACCGACACCGCCGAAGACTACCTTAACTTCCACTTCATCAGAGGACAATGCAACCAAAGAGCCGCGTAATGCTTCCAAGCTGCCGTGTACATCTGTTTTAACCACCAGATTAAGGCTGGCACTTTGTCCAGCACCCATTTTAGAGAACACATCATCCAATTTGGTGGCTTGCTGTGCGGCCATGCGGTTAGATTTAGTCCGATCTTCGCGGTGAGAAGCCAACTCTCTGGCGACTTTTTCATTTTGCACGACTAAAAATTCATCGCCTGCCAGCGGCGTGCCGGACAAGCCTAAGATTTCCACCGGTGCACAAGGGCCCGCTTCTTTAACAGGCTTACCATTTTCGTTAAACATCGCCCGAATACGGCCATATTCATGGCCGCACAAAACAAATTGACCTTTTTCCAAGGTGCCTTTTTGAATCAATACCGTGGCTACTGCTCCGCGCCCCCTGTCCAAGCGTGATTCAATCACGAAACCAGAAGCTGCGCCTTCAACAGGTGCTTTTAGCTCCAAAATTTCAGTTTGTAAAATCAACGCCTCAATTAAATCATCAATCCCTGCGCCAGTTTTAGCGGATATTTTAATGAACTGTACATCGCCGCCCCACTCTTCGGAAAGCACCCCGATAGTAGACATTTCCTGCATTACCTTTTCGGGATTGGCACTGGGCTTGTCGATTTTATTGATGGCGACAATTAAAGGCACATTCGCGGCGCGGGCATGCTCAACCGCTTCTTTGGTTTGCGGCATCACGCCATCATCGGCGGCAACCACTACAATGACCACGTCGGTTACCTCTGCGCCACGCGCCCGCATCGCGGTAAAAGCAGCGTGTCCCGGGGTATCCAGAAAGGTCACCGAACCATGGTCAGTGATAACCTGGTAAGCACCAATATGTTGGGTGATCCCGCCGGCTTCACCGGCGGCGACACGGGTTTTACGAATATAATCCAATAGCGAGGTTTTGCCATGATCGACATGCCCCATGATAGTGACAATAGGCGCCCTAGGCATTTCTTCACAAGCTTCGGCGGTTAATTCAGCCAGCATTTCTTGCTCTAAAGCATCATCACTTTGCAGCAATACCGTATGCCCCATCTCTTCGACCAATAAAACCGCCGTGTCTTGATCAATGGCTTGGTTGATGGTCGCCATGACGCCGAGCTTCATTAATTGCTTAATGACTTCCGCTACCTTAACGCTCATTTTTTGCGCTAATTCAGAAACGATAATGAATTCAGGGATGGCAACTTCTTTTATAACGGGTGCAACGGGACGCTCAAACTGATGCTTAGCATCTGAATCATTTTGTCGGCCTTTTTGCTTGGAGGATTTTTTAGACCAGCCTTTTTTAATATCGACTTCGCGACCATCGGCATTTTGTCCGCCGGATTTTTTCTTATCGGCCCCTTGAAAAGTCGACCCTTTTTTCTTATCGGCACCAAAGTTTGCTTTAGCCGGTGCGACTGGATTTGCGGTAGCTGCGGGTCTGGGGGTATAGGGTTTTTTAGCGTCGGAGCCACGATTATCGGTGGCTGTAGTCGCGTTTTTGTTATCTGTGGCAGTGCGTGAGCCGGTATTTGAAGTATACGGTTTTTTGTAGTTGCCCGCCGCTACTTGTTGGCGGGCGGCAGCTTGTCTAATCACTTTCTCGGCATTGCTGTTGATCGCATTTTCTAACCTGAGCGCTTCTCCTTCAAGAGCAGGTGCGGGTGCAATGGCTGGTGTTATGGGTTCCGGTTCAGCTTGATATTGCTCTTCAGAATCGTTAAAAACGGAAGCAATGTTTGTTTGCTCTTTGGGAGCTGACGGTTCGTGCACAAGCTCAGCATTATCGGCATTCAGATTATTTGCGGCCTCAACCGAAGGTGCTTCAGCAATTGCTTGAAAACCAGTGTCAATATGCTCAGGGCGCTTAATGTAAGTTTTCTCTTTACGCACTTCAATACTGATGGTTTTGGTGGCAGTGCCTGGCACGCTCGTTTGCTTCAATGAAGTAACCTGACGACGCTTTAAGGTGACGCGTTTGGGCAAACTGCTATCCCCTAAGTCATCGGCTTTGCCATGACGTTTGCGCAAATGTGCCAGTAATTTCATTTTTTCATCTTCACTGATCACATCATTAGCAGCATTGGCGGTTAAGCCAGCTTCCTTTAACTGCTCCAATAATCGATCTAGAGGTATACCAATAACCTCAGCTAACTGCAGTACAGATTTATCGCTCATATTTAACCCTCTAACTTTATTCGCCCAGATCTTCAGTAAACCAAGGCTTACGTGCTGTCATAATTAACGCTGCTGCACGTTCTTCGTTCATACCAGACAACTTTAATAATAATAAATCATCTACAGCTTGTTCAGCCAGATCATCCATACTCACAATACCTGCATCGGCTAACTCATAAGCCAACGCTTCTGTCATACCCTCCATGGTCAATAAATCTTCTGCGGGATTGGCCGTAACTGCAATTTCAATTTTTTCTTCTGAAGCAATCGCATTGATCAGTAGAAAATCTTTCGCACGGTTTCTGATTTCATGCACCAGATCCTCGTCAAAATCTTCTATTTGCAACATTTCATTCAATGGCACATAGGCAATTTCTTCAACGGTTTCAAAACCGACTTCAGCCAAAATCAAGGCAATGTCTTCATCAACACCCAGTTGTTCGACAAAACGTTGCGTGATTTTGGCAACTTCTGCTTCGTTATCTTGCTCTGCTTTAGTGGCGTCTAGGACATTTAACTCCCAACCCGTTAATTCAGATGCTAAGCGAACATTTTGACCACCACGACCAATGGCTTGCGACAAACTATCGGGATGCACTGCGATATCCATGCTGTGTTTATCTTCATCGACCACAATAGATTGAATTTCGGCAGGTGACATTGCATTGATAACGAACTGTGCTTCACTCTGATTCCATAAAATAATATCAACGCGCTCACCGGCCAGTTCATTGGAAACCGATTGCACCCGTGAGCCACGCATACCAACACAGGCACCCACTGGATCCAGACGCGGATCATTGGTTTTAACCGCGATTTTTGCCCTGGAACCTGGATCTCTGGCAGCGGCTAACACTTCCACCAGCCCATCACCAACTTCTGGCACTTCCAATTTGAACAGGGCAATTAACAATTCCGGCGCCGTCCGACTAACAAACAATTGCGGGCCGCGCGGCTCTAAACGCACGTCTTTCAAGTAGCCCCTGATTCTGTCGCCAACACGTACCGGCTCACGTGGAATCATATCTTCACGCGCAATAAAAGCTTCAACATTGCCGCCTAAGTCGATAAACAAGCTGCCTTTTTCAATGCGCTTAACAATCCCAGTGATCAATTCGCCCACTCGCGGCAAGAATGCTTCTACAATTTTCTTGCGCTCGGCATCGCGTATTTTTTGGATGATCACTTGCTTAGCGGTTTGTGCCGCAATGCGACCAAAATCAACAGAATCTATTTCTTCTTCAACATAATCACCGACGGCAATGCCAGGGCTTTCTTGCTGCGCAACTTCTAAAAGTATTTGGGAGCTGGGGAATTCAACATCGCCATTAATGGCGTCATTCTGTTCGACGACTTCCCAGCGTCTGTAAGTAACGTAATCGCCTGACTTCCGATCAATAACCACCCGTGCTTTAATTTGATTTTCATGCCGTTTAACGGTGGCGGCTTCTAAAGCAGATTCCATTGCCTGAAAAACAATTTCTTTTTCAATTTCCCTTTCGTTAGAAAAAACATCCACTACCAATAAAATTTCTTTATTTGCCACTGTATTCTCCGTTTGCGTCATTATATGCTGGAACTAATCGCGCTTTACTCATTGCTTGAAATGGAAGTTCAAAAATCTGTCCGTCCGCTAAAATAAAAACCGATTCATCCTCAACCTTTTGGATCACGCCCGTTATCTTTTTGCGATTTTCAATCGCCTTAAATAGGCTGATTTTAACAGTGCTGCCGATAAAAGCCGCAAATTGACTTAATTTAAAAAACGGTCGATCTTCACCGGGCGAAGAAACTTCTAATTGATAATTACCTTGAATAGGGTCTTCAACATCCAAAACGCCACTTAACTGATGACTGACTTTAGTGCAATCTTCAACCAAAATACCGTTGTCTTTATCAATATAAATGCGTAACAAGCCATTTCTGGGATGGGGATTGTATTCAATCCCCACGCATTCATACCCCAAGCCTTCAACAATGGGTTCAATTAACACACTAAGATGATCAGGAGCCTGCTTCATCTTGCCTCACTTTTGTACGCACACAACACAAAAAAAAAGAGCCTACGGCCCTTCCCTTGATAATTCTATAAAGCCTAGAAACTAAAAAACCCCATAAAGGGGTTAATTTTAAATCTGGTAGCGGGGGCAGGATTTGAACCTACGACCTTCGGGTTATGAGCCCGACGAGCTACCAAGCTGCTCCACCCCGCGATTGATTTGAGTATTATAAAGCGTTTATAAATTTACGCAAGCTGTTTATTTTGGTGCTTAAATTTAGCGCTTGACTCAAAATGCCCTTTTTCAAAAAAAACACGCCGAAATCTACCATTCATTTTACGATTGTGCGCTAGATTAATTAGCGCCGTGAAAGCACTATTTTACTCTATGAGCTACACGACAACATGGAACATCCCGCCCGTTGCCTTGCCCAATCCGGGCGTTTTCCCGCAAACATTTCTTTACCTGACTGTTCCGTGTATGGATGGCGTAGCACCTCCAATAATTCATTCACTTGAGTGTGGTCGCCTTGCTCGGCTTTATCAATCGCCAATTGAGCCAAGTAGTTGCGCAACACATACAGCGGATTGACGGCATTCATGTTGGCGCGACGATTGTCGTTATTACCGTCTTTTAACAGGCGCAGAATGTAGTTTCTAAGCCAAGCCTCCAATCGCGCCATATAGGCTGGCGTTAGTTGTCCCGGTACATAATACGCATCCAGCAGTGGCTGGATTAATATCGGCAATATTGCTTTTGTATCGCGGGTATCAAGTAAAGCCAGCCGTCGAAAGAACAGCGTCATGTCAGTTTCAACCACTTGTAATATGTCTAGCAGCTCTGTGCAAAGCGCCTCATCCGTTGCAGGGTCAAAGTTTTTTAAACCCAATTTCGCTGCCATCATTGCTTGCCAGCCTTGCACAAAGGTTTTTGTATATAAATCCATCGCTTGCTGTAAAGGCGCTGCTTGTTCGATTAAAGGATAGAGGGCATTGGCTAATTGCCCTAAGTTCCAGAAAGCAATTGATGGCTGATTACCATAGCGATAACGGCGCTCACCAGCATCGGTGGTATTGGGCGTCCAGTCAGGATCGTAATTTTCCAGCCAGCCATAGGGGCCATAATCAATGGTAAGCCCAAGTATCGACATGTTATCGGTATTCATCACCCCATGCACAAAGCCCACGCGTTGCCAATGCACGATCATTTCTGCGGTTTTACGACAGATTTCTTCAAACCAGGTGATGTAAACAGATGGTGATGGTTCGCCTAAATGTGGAAAGTCAGTGCGGATAGTGTAATCAGCTAGTTTGCGTAAATTATCCAACTCACCACGCGCGGAGAGCACTTGAAAATGCCCAAAGCGTGTAAAGGAGGGTGCAACACGACAAACCACAGCGCCGGGTTCCGCTTTTGGATTGCCGTTGTAAAACATATCTCGGATGACCTGTTCACCAGTAAGTATCAGGCTTAATGCCCGAGTGGTCGGTACGCCTAAGTGGTGCATGGCTTCGCTACACAAAAATTCCCGCACTGATGAGCGCAACACTGCCAAGCCGTCTGCGTTTCTCGAATAGGGTGTTGGGCCTGCACCTTTCAATTGTAATGCCAGCCGCTGCCCCCGACTGTTTATTGCCTCCCCTAAATTGATGGCGCGACCATCGCCTAATTGCCCTGCCCATTGCCCGAACTGATGGCCGCCATAGCAAGTTGCATAGGCCTCCATGCCTTTTGCCAACCGATTACCTGCCATGATTTGCGCAAACTCATCTGTTTCACATGCTGCTGGCGCCAAGTCTAATAACGCCGCCACTTCTTTAGAATAGGCAACGCGTTCCGGCTTAATGACGGGTGTTGGCATCACCCTTGAATAACAGGCATTAAAAACTTGCCGACGGCTATTGGAGCTGTTGGTATCCGCCGGTAATTCTCGACAAAAACGATTGTCGAAGGTTAATTGTTGAAGATTAAGCAGCTTGAATTGAGCGGTCATAAGCCAGGCAGATAAAATAAAATTATAGGGAACGCGCGAAATAGCATAAAATTAAGCGATGAATTGAGAAAAAACCTTAACGTCGCTGACATTTAATTCACAATTCAGAGCATATTAATCTCTTTCACATATCATAAAGGTAAATACAATGGACATGAATTCTATCATCCAAATCGGCGCACAGCTCTTTAAAGGCCAATTAGACAAAGATCATGACGGTCAATTAGGCATGACTGAGATTTCTTCAGCATTGATGGGCTTGTTTGCTAATAATCAAGGTCAAATGGATATCGGTTCATTGCTGAATAACATGAAAGGTGGCGATTTAATGGCGATGGCGGCTTCGTGGTTAGGTGATGGCCCAAATCAAGCAGTTCAACCCACGCAACTCTCACAAATCTTCGGTGACGACAAAATTGCCGCATTTGCCAAACAATTAGGGCTTTCGCCTGAAAAAGCGTTAACCGGTTTAACCCAAGCGGTGCCTGCGGTGGTCGATAAATCCTCTACAGGCGGATCATTGTTGGACATGGTCGGTGGTGTTTCTGGCGCCATTAATTTGGCCAGTAAATTATTTGCACGATAAGTGCTGTTCAATTAATAGCTTATTAAATAACTGCTCCTTTGCTTTGATTGGAAAGGGGTCGTGCCGTTATTGTTTGATTACTTTAACTGACAAGCCTAATCTGGTAACCCAATAGGCGAAATCGGATGGTAGTTGATTGCCTCAGTCGGTATTTTATAAGCCGTTTTAACCCACACGATAGCTGAATTTTGGTGAGCTAGTGTAAAACGCATAAAGCTTACTCAACTTAATCGAGAATCATTATGAAAAAAAATTTGTTGCTGCCACTGCTGATGCTGTTAAGCAGCGTCGCGTTTGCCTCTACCGATCATTACATACTGCGCGATAATAGCCATGTGTACCATTTAAAAATCACTAAAATTGCCGACGACATTAAAGTCAGCGCAGATGTTGATTTTGAGCCTAATGCGTCCGAAACGGGTAAGCGT
>JABFRM010000337.1 GCA_013141155.1 Methylococcaceae bacterium
CAACAGCAAGGCGTAACCCCAGATAGCCTGGTGGCGTTGTGCATCAACCGCTCATTGGATATGCTGGTGGCATTGCTGGGCATCTTAACGGCAGGCGGCGCTTACCTGCCGATAGACGCGGCACTCCCCGCAGAACGCATCAAAAGCCTGCTGCAAGAAAGTGGCGCACGCCTGCTGCTAACCCAACAGGCATTGCTGGCGGAATTGTCTGCCATAACCCAAGGCCTGGACTGCCAGCTTATTGCGCTGGACACACACGGGGAACAGATTGCCCAAGCCCAAGGCGCCCTGGCAACCACCGTCACCCCCGCAAATCTCGCCTACGTCATCTACACCTCCGGCTCCACAGGGCAGCCCAAAGGCGTGATGGTCGAACACCGCAATGTCGTCAACCACAACTTGGCAGTGATCGACGCCTATCAACTGACTGCCGAAGATCGCGTCCTACAATTTTCCACCATCAGCTTTGACATCTTTGTCGAAGAAGTCTTCCCCACCTTACTGGCAGGGGCAGCAGTGGTGTTAATGGACGGCAAGCACTACACCGACGTGCAATACCTAAAAGCCACTATCAACAAACAGCGCGTCAGCCTGATAAACCTCCCCACCGCCTATTGGCACACCCTGGTAGAAGAACAGTTTGACGCAAACCACTTAAAGCGCGTGGTGATCGGCGGCGAAAAAGCCGAAAGGGAAAAATTCAACACCTGGCAACAAAACAATCCCACCATTGCAGTCATCAACACCTATGGCCCGACTGAAACCACGGTCATCTCCCTGCTGTATAAAATTGACCCCAGACTGCCGCCAGAGCAGCAAATTCCCTTAGGCACACCGTTGGCCAATACCCAGGTGTATGTGCTTGATGCCTACCTTAATCCGGTACCGGTTGGCGTTCAGGGTGAGCTGCATATTGCAGGTGGCGGTGTTTCCAGAGGCTATTTGCATCAGCCGGAACTCACCGCCGAGAAATTTATCAATAATCCGTTTGGCACGGGTCAACTCTACAAAAGTGGCGATTTAGTGCGCTGGCTAGCGGATGGCAATCTGGACTATATCGGGCGTGCGGACGATCAAGTCAAAATTCGCGGCTTTAGGGTCGAGTTGGGCGAAATAGAACGGGTTTTGCTCAAACATGCGCAGGTGATTAATGCCGTGGTCATTGCGCAAAAACACGCGCGTGGCACGCAGTTGATCGCCTATTATCAGGCTGAAAACAAGCTGGATGAAGCAGATTTGCGTAGCTATTTGCGTAAATTGCTGCCGGATTACATGCTGCCTTCCGCGTTGCTGAGGCTTGATGAAATACCCATGACCAGCAACGGCAAAATCAACCGGCAACTGTTACAGTCCAAAACCATTGCAATAGAAAGCACCACCCCTTATGTTGCGCCCACCAATGCAATCGAAACGGCTTTGGCAGACATTTGGCAGGAGGTGTTAGGCATTCAACAAGTCGGTATCCACGACAACTTTTTTGCCCTGGGTGGACATTCCTTGCTTGCCATCCAGATTATTTTGCGCACCAATAAAAACTTAAGTGTCAATATTTCCCTAAGCACTTTATTTGATGCGGCTGATATACAGCAATTGGCGGCTATCGTCGCCCAATCTGAACAGACAGAGGCAGGCGATACCTTGGCAGAATTTGCCGAAAAGTCAGATGAGTTGATATTTTAAGGCATAAGTATCTACACAAGTTTCAACCCATGTCATTCCGGCAGGGATGCCGGAATCCAGAGCCAGGGAAGGTAAGTTTCCTATACCTCCTTGGCTTGAGTTAGGCTTAATACCAGTCCATAGATTCAGAACCCTCGCTGCGCCCTCCCTATGACTGGATTACGGCTTCCCTGCCGGAATGACGGATAACGATACTTGTGGAGATGCTCATGGAGGAGGGCGCATGGATAATGACACGCATTCGCGCAACAGTAGGGCATTTAACGCTAAAGCCCACACCTATGCCTTGCCTAGAAACTGAGCAATGACAGGCTGTGCAGCAAATATTTAGCGGTTGATTTGGGTAAAAAATATAAGTAGGGCTTATAACCCACTAAAAGTATTGCATATAACCTAATTTACCGCCAGCCAGGCGATATTTTCCGCTGAGCATCAGAAATGATGCTGCAAACAGCCCACACTTAAAATTATTTTTTTTACATTTAATTCAATTAAATAGCTGTTTTTTACAGGCGATCAGGAGAAGGGTTTTTTATGGTTGGCATAAAACCTGCTTTATATTTAAGTGGACAGGTTGCTTACTTAAAGCATGCGGTTAAATTTTAAAAAACGAATCACACCGTAACCATGAAGGGTAAACACCTTTTCATTCTGAGTGTGGGGATCTAAAGGATTTTTTAAAATTGATGCCGATGACGCATTGCCGTAATGACGGTGGCATTTAGGCACTGGTTTTTAGTGGTGCAGCCAGTCCACTTTGAAAGTCAAATCAGGTTGATGGCTACAGGCATAGTCTGTCTGAGCAATCAGCATTAAATTATATTTTTGGAGCTACAAAATGATAAACATGAATAAACTAAAAGTAAGTCTGGTTACTATGGCGGCATTTTCAAGCGTGATTTGTGTAGATGCTTATGCCCTACTGGGCAATAAATTTAAAAACAAAAATAACCGGTTTAGTCAAATTACAAAAATAATGATTTCCTAACCCTAGCTTCACTAACATTCAGGTATTACCCCCATGAAAAAAAAATCATCTTTAAAGCCACTGGCAACCGTAAGCTGCATCACCCTGACTGCTTTGGTAGGGTTGTTAACGCCTGCTTTAACCCACGCCGCCGCCACAGGATTTGACCTTGCCAACCAATTGGTGGGTGGCTTCGCCTATTTGACATACGACCAGGCTGCCTGGGCAACTTTAAAGCCAGAGTCGTTGCATACCGATGTGCATGGTAATGTCCTTAACGGCGGTGCGACTACCCCCACAGCCGATGTCAAGGGTCAACGGTATTTTTACCCACAGTTATTCCTTGATACTTATCATGACGTCAAACTTGCCAATCCAGGTGCCGCCGCAGATGTCTATATCGCTGACGGCACTGCCGATCCAGTGGCGGTTGCGCAATGGCGGATATTAAATCCTGATGAACAGGTACCCGCAGCTGCCCCGGCGGGGGGCTGGGAAATGCCGATTGATCCTTTACTTCCGGGTATAGCTTTTGGCGGTACTGGCTATATTCCAAGCTCTTTTAGTCCATATACCGCTGATAGTCAGTATTACAATGTCCTTATAAGTTTGGGGGGATCGCTAAGGGTCACCAGTGATTTTATAGGCCCCTCCGGCAGTCTTTGGTTTATGGGAATGAACGTGGCGCTTGAGCAGGGTGTTTGGCATATAGGCAGTGCTGGCGACAGTTTGAGCACTGGTGCTTTTTTTGAACTTATCGATCCGGTGTTCGGCCATAATCAAGATGGATTAATGACCCTGGAGGCAGACTATAGACTCATGCCAGATTTCGCTGATTTTTTGAAGGTTCCTGGTAACACCACCGTACTAGGTCATCTTTCTTTCAATCCCAGCGCGGTTAGCGCAGTACCAGTGCCTGCGACAGTGTGGTTAATGGGCAGTGCGCTGCTTGGCTTAGCCGGATTACGCCGCCGTAAAAATATAGGCTGATTGGGTTGATAGCCGTCTGTTCGTTATGGGTTTGATGTAAGGCAGTGGGGCAGGTTTGGCTTGCCCCACTTTTTCGAGGGTTTTAGACCAGTGTTGCGCACAAGCCATCTGGCGGTTACTTTTACGGCTTGGTTTGGCTGTGTTAAAGCAATAATGTGTCAAATGCCCTATTGTCCACTTTACCGGGTATGAGTATCTACACAAGTTTAAAAGTACGTCATTCCGGCAGGGAAGCCGGAATCCAGAGCCAGGGACGGTAATGCTGCGCAACATAAATGCTTAATTTATGCTCTGTGCAATACCATAGGTTCAGAACCCTCGCTGCGCTCTCCCTATGACTGGATTCCGGCTTTCCTGCCGGAATGACGGATAACTTAACTTGTGTAGATGCTTATGCCATGCTGGACATTAATTTAAAAACAAAAATAACCGGTTTAGACCAATTACAAAAATAATTATTTCTAACCCTAACTTCACTAACATTCAGGTATTACCCACATGAAAAAAACCACCCCTTTAAAACCGCTGGCAGCCGCTAGCTGCATCAGCCTGACCGCTTTGGCTGCGCTGTTAACCCCTGCGTTAACCCACGCCGCCGCATCAGGATTTGACCCTACAACACAATACGTGGCCGGCACCGCGTATATGACCTATAACCAGGCTGCCTGGGCAACTTTAATACCAGAGTCTACTCATATCGATGTGCATGGTAATGTCCTTAACGGCGGTGTGGCTACCCCCACGGCCGATGCTTACGGTCAACGGTATATTTACCCGCAGTTATTTGCCGATGGATATACCCTGCCCGCACTTAAATCTCCAGGTGACGCTTCAGATGCCGCTATCGCTAACAACACTGCCGATCTGGAAGCGGTTGCGCAATGGCGGATATTAAACCCCGCTGAGCAAGTACCCGCCGTTGCCCCAGCCGGAGGCTGGGCAATGCCGATTGACTCTTTTGAGGCGGGTTTGGATTGGGCTACTCCGGGTTATGTACCAAGCTCTTTTGAGCCTGTTGGCGGTAATATGTTTATTTCTTTGGGTGGCTCGCTACGGATCACCAGTGATTTTATCGGCTCTTCTGCCAGTATTTGGCTTAGGGGGCTCAGTTTAAGCCGATCGCTAGTGACTAATGAGAATGGGCAGCAAGAAGAGATGTGGGGTATAGGCGCTTCCGCCAGTGATTGGGGCACCGGTGGTTATTTTGAACTCATCGATCCGGTTGTCGGTCTTGCCGAAAATGGATGGATAACGTTGGAAGCAGACTATAAACTCGGCAGTTACAGCAATTTGGTTGGTTTATTGGGTCTTACTGGCGACGCCACCACCACCGTACTCGGTCATATATCCATCAATCCCAGCGCTGTGCCGGTGCCTGCGGCAGGTTGGTTAATGGGCAGTGCGCTGCTTGGGTTAGTCGGGTTGCGCCGCCGTAAAAATATAGGCTGATTGGGTTGATGGCAGGGTGGGCAATTGGGTATTGTCCACCCTACTGGGTATGAGTATCTACACAAGTTAAGTTATCCGTCATTCCGGCAGGGATTGCCGGAATCCAGTCACATGGATGTGTGGCACGGAGCATAAATTAAGCACTTATGTTGCGCAACATTACCGTCCCTGGCTCTGGATTCCGGCTTCCCTGCCGGAATGACGTACTTTAAAAACTTGTGTAGATGCTTATGCCTCTTTGGACATTAACGGGTTGGCGATTATTTCTTATGGGATGCTGCTTGGCTGGGCGAGTTATTGTCGGGCTAAAATCCGACTGCCGACCAATCCGCGTAACATCAGGCATTAACCTAAATTGTACCGTTAAATTTTAA
>JABFRM010000342.1 GCA_013141155.1 Methylococcaceae bacterium
GATGGAAAAACTTAATCATCGACCTCGAAAAACGCTTAATTACAAAACACCCCATTCGGTCTTTTTTGCTGAAACTTTGCTAAAGGCCGCATGATAACTAGGATTGCACTTCGGAGTTGAATCCGCCAAATATAATAAGTAAGCGGTATTACATCTTAAATTCATGCTATTTGACGAGATGATTAAACCGCTTAGCCAACCACGCATCAAAACTTAATTGCCCAGAGCCGCTCAATAGCAAAGACACCAACATAAACAAATACATCAAAGGCAATTTATAGTTGCCGTAACCCTGATTAGTAATCACGTAACCTTGCCAGAGTTCCGTTAAGGTATGCCATTCTGCCGGCCAATGCACCGCCGCAATCGCCACTAGCGTTAAAATAATTAAGGCGAAACTAAAAAAGCGCGTGGCAAAGCCAATGATTAATGCGATTGGCGCAATAATCTCAAGCCCCATCGACACGCCCCAGCTTATATCCGGCGGTAATAAATTAAACGGAAAAGGAAAGCTTAAATCTGCAAACCAGTTTTCGCCGTGCAGCTTTTCTAGCCCCGCGTCTAAAAATTCGTAAGCAACCAGCAATCTCAGCGAAAGCGGTGCAAAGCCTGTGGTGTTGCCTGCAAACCAACAGGACACTTTGGCAAAAAAGCGCAGTAAGTTGGCATGTAGCGTTTTACAGTGTGTTGCGCGTATATTGTTCATGATTTCACCTTAATCAGCCTATGAATCTGCCTGTTTCTGCCAAGATAGACAAAATAAAAGTAACCGCAAAAATAAAAACATCCATTCTATAGACGCTCTGTTAAGTTTTAAATTATTCGCGCACATAAGATAATTCCTTGTTGCCGTAAATCGGCTAACATTTCAAGCCCAAAAGCATACAGCGCGGACGGTTCAGGATGCTGTAATTCAATGGCAATTTGCTGAATGGCAACCCGAAGCGTATTATCAGTATGGTGTAAAAGCTCAACTAAGCGTGCCGTGGCAGAGTTTAGTCCGATAAACTGCACGGCATCGTTAGCATCCCGAAAGCCTAAAATAAGCGTTGTTTGTTCAGGTGGTTCGCTGGGTTGGTAATCTAAATTGATACGTTGCACCGGATAGGCGTAATGCAGCAATTGCATCACTGGCGTAAACACGGGGCAAGCATCCAGCCAATCTTTAGGTTCGCTGCTTTTAAACGCCGCCACGGGCTCAGCTTCGGTAATTGCCAACACCATTTCTATCCACTCAAAATGCACCAGCTCCAGTAAAAAAGGTGGCTGGTTATCATTGCCCATATTGGTTTGCAAATAGGCGACGAATTCATCGGGTATTTGCCGATAATAAGGCGACAAACAACGGTGCTGGGCAATAAACGCCTGCACTGTTTATTGCCATGCCAACTCACCTAATAATTGCTGCGTGACGGGAAAGCAGGCACTCAAGCTGTCGTTAAATTTGTTGTACAGAAAATCGACATAAACGCCCACGCGGGACGCATTAAAACCGATAGGCGCAGCTACTTGCTTAGGATTGCGTAAGTGCGCCAAAAACTGCTGCTGTACTATTTGAAAAGTCATCATGGACGCTCTCCATACCGTTGTTGTAACGCGGCAATGCACCGGACTTCAGCAACTAACTCAGCAAACGGCGGCATATTAAAATCGCGTTCTAGCAAGGTTGGGAATACACCAAAAGTTTGATAAGCCTGTTCTAATAACTGCCACACGGGGTTGCACGTTGCTTGTCCATGCGTATCAATAATCACGCCAGATTGATCCAAATCATGCCCTGCAACATGTCCATATACAATCCGCTTGCCGTCTAGTCCCTGCAAAAAAGCGGCGGCATCGTACTGGTGATTCAGGCTATTGACGTAAATATTGTTCACATCCAAATGTAACGCACAATCAGCTTCCGCCAGCACCGCATTGATAAACGCCAATTCATCCATCTCCGCCAACGGCGGCGTGACATAGTAAGAGGCGTTTTCTAATGCAATCGGTCGCTCCAAAATATCTTGCACCAAACGCACTCGCTCAGCGACATAACGCACTGCTTCCTCGGTAAACGGAATCGGATAAAGATCGTACAGATGCCCTTCATCACTACAAAAACTTAAATGTTCGGTATAAAGCACAAATTGATGCCCATCTAAAAAAGCCTTCATGCGCCGTAAAAAATCGAGGTCTAACGGCGCAGAACCCCCAATAGACAGCGACAAACCATGCGCCACAAAGGTATGCCGCTCAGTGAACGACCGAAACACCTTGCCCAAACGCCCCCCAATCCCCATCCAGTTTTCCGGCGACACTTCAAAAAAGTTAATCACTTCGGGAGCGTCCGCTTCCAATGCAGGTAGTAGCTCTCGCCGCAAGCCTAATCCTGCGCCGTTAATCGTTAAAGTGTTCACTGATACCTCTTGATGTTTGCCGTAATACGCTATAAAGGCATTGGCATATAAGCCAATGCCTTTTTTACTGATTAACGCGAACAAATACACGGTCAATGGCTTTTGCATGACAACCTTCACAAGCCTCGGCATCTATACTATCTGCCATGCCTTTTTGATACCAATACCAATTACCTTTGCCTTCACCCTCTTTGGTTTTAACATACACTGAAAAACCGCTCAATTTACCGTCGGTATACAGCTCTTTGACACCAGCCGATCCAGCAGGATAAGGTGCAGCTTTAGCCGTGGCTAAGGTAGGATTAGTGCAAATTCGCACCGTACCGTGTGGGGAACCTGTTGCGCCAGCATGAACACTCGCTTCACAGTGCCAACTTTTATAGCTGCCTTTTGCTAACCATTGCTCAAGTGCGGCAGCGCCAGTTGGCGGAACAGTATCATTGGCAGGCGGCACAGTATCGAAGCTTTGTAATTTAAAGTTGTCAGTGCCATCAAATAACAGCTTGGCGTTATAAACATGCGCTGTACCAACTTTTACTTGAGGGATGATTAATTGTGAGTTCGCTGGATTAAATTCTGCTTCTTCCGCCTGAGCAAAGCTCGTGGCCACTAAGACACCGAGCATAAAAATAGTGTTGAATTTAGTTGTTTTCATAAAAGTACCTTATGTAGTTAGAAATAGTAAAGCTAAAAAAAGCTGACCGACAAGGGAATCAAGCAGCTTTAAGCGGTTTACAGTTTACCGCTGCATCCGCCTTCTTTCAGCTTGTCACTACAGCCGGCTTCCTTCATTTTTTCTTCGGCCATTGCGCCACTACAGCCACCTTCTTTCATTTTCATTTTTTTATTGACACCACATTTGCCTTCGCCGCATTTACCTTCCTTCATTTTTTTGCCACTACAGGCGCCTTCCGGCATTTTGGCATCGGCTTCAGCCAGTAATTGTGCGCCACTGATTTTTTGCATGCCGAAAGGATTTTCTTGGGCGTTGACCATTGGGCTGATCGTTAATGCCGTAACCATTGCGCCGCTTAAAGTTAACGCTAACGTTTTTTTGTTCATGAGTATGTCCTCTTTATATTGTAAAGTTTGTAGAAAAGCAGAATTACCTTCCTGATTCATCAGTCGAGATACGGGGTGATTTGTTACAGATTCATTGAATTATTTGTGTAACAACCCAAAAATTAGACCTCTTGCGATTTAGCTTATTTACCCCCATACTACAAAAAAGACGGACAGCAACCGAGGGTATACAATAAGCCTCTAGGCGTGCTGCTGGATCGCTTGTTACACGCCACTAAAATTTAAGCTAGAACATTTTGATATTGTTACTTAACCGCTATGTTACTTAAACTCACTATTTTAGACTTGGCAGTCGTTAAGTCGCTCAACTTAGATTTACAACACGGCATGTCGATACTCACCGGTGAAACGGGGGCGGGTAAGTCCATTTTATTGACTGCCCTTGGTTTGGCGTTGGGTAACCGTGCTGATTCTGGCTTTATCCGTCCTGGCAGTAAACGCGCGGAAATCAATTTGGAATTTGATTTATCCGATGCGCCATTGGCGCAACAATGGTTGATTGACAATGATTTGGACAGTGAGCAAGAGTGCTTGATTCGCCGTACCATCAGTGATGACGGGCGCTCTAAAGCCTATATCAACGGCAGGTCGGTTACGCTGCAATCACTGCAAGATTTAAGTGAAAAGCTCATTGAAATTCATGGGCAACACGCCTATTTAACCTTGCTGAATCCCGATGAGCAACGCCGGTTATTGGATAACTATTCTAAAAACCAGCAGCAATTATTAGATAGCTTTGCCAAAAACCAGCCGTTAATTGAGCAAGTGAATCAACAGTTTCAGCGTTGGCAGCAAGCGAATCAGGAATTAGAGCAACTGGTTAAAAGCAGCAACGCGCGGGATGAACGCCAAGCGTTATTGGAATATCAGTTGGAAGAGCTGCAAAATCTGGATTTAAAGCACTTCAATTACGCTGAGCTTTCGGAAGAGCATAGCAAGCTGGCGAACTTGGGGGAAATATTGGGCGTAGGGCAGCAGCAATTGGATTTATTGACCGACAATGACCAACAATCCCTTAATCAATCTTTAAGCCAGAGTATTCATGAATTGCAGGGCGTGGCGCGTTACGCTCCAGAGTTAACCGCGATTAGTGCGCAATTGGCGGATGCCCAAATCCAATTGGAAGAAGCCGCGCAAGAGTTGCGCCGTTATCTGGAGGCGCAGGAAGCCGATCCGATGCGTCTGGATTTTTTGGAAACGCAAATTGGCGTGATTCATAATCTCAGCCGTAAACATCAGGTGAGCGCGGAAAGCTTGCCGGAGTTGGCAAAGGCCATGCAGCAAGAGTTATCCAGCTTAACGCATAATGCCGAACGTATTGATGAATTAAGTGCCGAAGTCAAAGCCATTGCCCAAACTTATCAGCAATTGGCGCAACAATTATCCGCTAAACGCAGCCAAAGCGGCCTGGAATTGCAACGCCACATTTCAGCTATGATTAAAGAATTGGGCATGTCGCAAGGCGAATTTATTGTCAGCCTTAGCTCCCTTAGCGATAACAAACCGCGTTTAAATGGCTTGGATAAAATCGAATTTTTAGTGAGTGCCAATCCGGGATTACCCCCTAAGCCGCTGGCAAAAGTGGCCTCGGGTGGGGAATTATCGCGGATCAGTTTAGCAATCCAAGTCGTCACCAGCAATGACAAGACCACGCCAACCATGATTTTTGATGAAGTCGATTCCGGCATTGGCGGTGGTATAGCTGAGATTGTCGGCCAAAAATTACGTTCTTTAAGCCACAATCGGCAAGTTTTATGCGTAACGCATTTGCCACAAGTCGCCGCGCAGGCGCATCATCACTTGTATGTCGCCAAAAACAACCAATCTGATATAACCTCTTCCACCGTAAGATTACTGGATACGGAAGAGCGCATTGAAGAAGTCGCAAGAATGTTGGGCGGGGTGAATATCACCGCCAACACGATTGCCCATGCC
>JABFRM010000189.1 GCA_013141155.1 Methylococcaceae bacterium
GTGCGTACCTTGGCTAATGTGACCTCAGTGGAAGAACTGCGGCCACTGGAATTGTCGCTTGCCGATGGTCGGCGTATCCGACTCGATCAAGTGGCCACCATTAGCGACACTGTTGCTGAACCACGCTCATTGGCTTTGCTAAATGGCAAGCCGGTGGTGGGTTTTGAAATTACGCGTAGCCGAGGTGCGAGCGAAGTCGAAGTCGGCGCGGGCGTAAAAAAAGTATTGGCTGATATCCAGCTAAACAATCCTGATATCGAATTCACCGAAGCGTTCAATTTCGTAGTTCCAGTTGAAGAAGAGTTTCAGGGCTCAATGGCCTTACTTTATGAGGGAGCTTTACTCGCAGTCTTGGTGGTCTGGCTGTTTCTGCGCGATTGGCGAGCCACCTTTGTTTCTGCCGTGGCCTTGCCGTTGTCAGTTATACCGGCATTTTTGGGTATGCACTACTTTGGGTTTTCGCTCAATGTCGTCACCTTACTGGCATTGTCTTTAGTCATCGGCATCCTGGTTGATGATGCGATTGTCGAGGTGGAAAACATTGTACGACATCAGCAGATGGGCAAAAAACCCTATCAAGCGGCTATGGAAGCATCAGACGAAATTGGGCTGGCGGTCGTCGCCACCACGTTTTCCCTGGTTGCGGTATTTTTGCCGACAGCGTTTATGAGCGGCATAGCCGGACGTTTTTTCAAGCAATTCGGTTGGACGGCATCACTGGCAATTCTTGCATCACTGGTGGTCGCACGAATGCTTACCCCCATGATGTCGGCTTACATCTTACGGCATACGGAACAACATGCACCGCCAGATGGGCGCATTATGCGTAACTACTTAACTTTGGCGGCTTGGTGTCTTAAACATCGCGTTATCACTATTGCCGGTGCAATAGCATTTTTCGTGGGATCGTTATTCCTGATTCCCTTATTGCCCAAAGGTTTCATACCGCCGGATGACAATCCACAAACACAGGTTTTTGTGGAATTGTCACCGGGAGCTACGTTGGCACAAACCTGTGCTTCCGCAGAAGCCGCACGTAAGCTTGTGGCAAGTGTACCCTTTGTGAAAAGCGTTTATACCACGATTGGTAGCGGCTCCGTCGGCACTGACGCACTGGTTGCAACCCAATCTGGCAATGAAGTACGCAAAGCAAGCTTAACCGTGTTATTGGCTAATCGCCAAGATCGGCCCATGCGTAAGCAAATTATTGAGCAGAATATCCGTGAAGCATTACAGGTATTACCTGGAGTGCGTACCAAAGTCGGTTTCGGCGGTTCTGGGGAAAAGTATATCTTAGTTCTTAGTGGCGACGAGCCGCAAACTTTATATGCTGCTGCTCGTGCTGTTGAAAAAGATTTACGCACGATAAAAGGGCTGGGCAACATCGCCTCCAGTGCCGCTTTAGTGAGACCGGAAATAGCAGTCATCCCTAATTTCGCCCGTGCTGCCGATTTAGGCGTTACCTCCGCCGCCATTGCCGAAACTTTACGTATCGCCACCGTGGGCGATTACGATATATCTTTACCTAAATTCAACCTCGCGCAACGCCAAGTACCTATCATGGTGAAACTCACTGACAATGGTCGCAAGGATCTGTCCGTGCTGGAACGACTAGCCGTGCCTTCGAGTAAAGTGGGTATTGGCCCAGTAATGGTAAGTCAAGTCGCCAGCCTGGGATTGTCCAGCGGCCCTGCGGTCATTGACCGATATGACCGTTCCCGTAACATTAATTTCGAAATCGAGTTATCAAGCCAGCCGTTGGGCGATGTCACCAATGCAGTACAAAACCTGCCCAGTATTAAATCGCTGCCTGCTGGCGTGAAGCAAATTAGCATGGGCGATGCTGAAATGATGACTGAACTTTTCAACAGTTTCGGTTTGGCTATGCTGATTGGGGTATTGTGTATATTTATCGTGCTAGTCTTGTTATTTAAAGACTTTCTGCAACCGATCACTATTCTAGTGGCTTTGCCGCTATCGTTCGGTGGCGGTTTCGTTGCGCTTTTGCTGGCGCAAAAAAGTTTCTCCATGCCATCATTGATCGGACTCATTATGCTTATGGGCATAGCCACTAAAAACTCCATACTGCTGGTCGAATACGCCATCGTTGCCAGACGGGATCACGGCATGAACCGAATCGATGCCTTGCTGGATGCCTGCCACAAACGCGCCCGTCCTATCGTCATGACCACCATAGCTATGGGTGCGGGTATGTTGCCAATTGCTATTGGGTTAGGTTCAGCGGATACCTCCTTCCGCAGCCCGATGGCGGTTGCTGTCATCGGTGGCCTAGTAACTTCCACACTGCTTAGCCTGCTGGTTATTCCCGTGGCTTACACCTATTTGGATGATCTTAAGAGCGTGTTTACGGGTTTATGGCTGCGCTTTGCCTCGGCTAAAAAGCCTGAAATAAGTTAAAAACTAAGCGACTCTCCTGATTAGCAAGATTCTTCAGTCAGAAAATCGAGTTTTAAAAATCCAGTAACTCATTAAAATCTACGGATTCAGAATGGCTTGATTTGTCTACGCCAAGCATTTCCAGAGCCAACAAAGCCATCTTTTTTGAGCCTCCACCTTCGCCAAGCTGATGTTTTACCTGAAGCAGGTCTTGACAAATTTTCTCAGCATAAGACTTATCTTCCAATATCTTGCTTATTTCTGCGGCCAAATTTTCAACGTTTGCCTCATCTTGGATTAGTTCTTTAACGGCTAATTTGCCCAGCATAATATTCGGCAAACCAATAAATGGTGTTTTTACCAGCCAACGACCCAGCCAGTAGGTAAAAGGGGACAGTTTATAAGCAATGACCATAGGTACGCCCAATAGCGCAATTTCAAGGCTTGCAGTGCCGGATGCGGTCATAATGGCATCGCAACATTGGATGACATCGTAGGGCTTATGTTTGATGACGGTAATCATTAACCGCGCCGACCTTAAATGTTGTTCCAGCAGGGTATCGGGGATTGAATCCGCTTGCGGCAATAAGAAGTGGATGCCAGGAAAGCTGTCTTGAAGTTGATGGGCTGCCGCTAACATAACCGGTAACATGCGTTCTATTTCATTAGCGCGACTGCCGGGTAAAATCCCAACCACGGGGTTTGTTTTGTTCAAACTAAACAGCTTGAAATCATCCGCCTTAGTTCGTAAAGGCCGGACTTTATCCACAGAAGGATGCCCAACATAACGTACCGGCACACCCTCAGCTTCGTAATAGGGAACTTCAAATGGGAAGATTACCGCCATCATATCGATGACTGAGCCGTATTTTTTTACCCGACCCGCACGCCAAGCCCAAACCTGCGGACTGACATAAAACAAGACTTTAATCCCGTTTTGCTTGGCAAAACGCGCCAATTTGAAATTAAATTCCTTATAATCCACGCATACTAGCAAATCAGGTCGTTCTGCCAGTAAAAGCTTTTGCATGGATTTTAATGTTCGGAGGATTTCTGCAAAATGTTTGATGACCTCAACTACACCGATCACCGCGATAGCAGATGAATCATAGCGAATATCAATACCTGCCTGCGCCATTTTTGTGCCGCCCATACCGATACCTTCAATATCAGGCTGATGCTTTTTTAGCTCCACAAACATGCTGGCGGCATGTTGGTCGCCTGATGATTCGCCGGCACTGAAAAAGATTTTAAACGGCTTATGTATCATGTTGATTTTTAGGTTATTTAGCAAAATCGTGGTCTTGGTTCGGTTAATCAGCCGAGACTTCTCTAATAAATTAATCGGGGTTATTGGTTAATCTCAAGAAACTTATATGTAACTTATTGTCAAACAGGTGTTTTTTCACAAACTATCAGACTTTAGCATAGTGAATACCAACAACCACTTAAGCTTTCCATTTTACAATACTCAATTATACAAAAAGTAGACAATCTTATTAGAAAAGGTGGAGAATTAAGCGCATACAAAGACAGATAATATCGTCTATACATCATCACCCTATCAATCACCGATAAGGATAAGTGTTATGAAAACTGAACATACCCCTTTAAGCCCTGTCTTCATCGTCTTTTTCATGATTCTTTTGTACACACAATCCGCAAGCGCATTGGACAGTAAGAATTTCGCAGGAATTAAGTTTATCTTCATCCAATCCGGTTGTTTTCAAATGGGTAATGACAAGCCGGCAACCGACCGAACCGTGGGCGAAAAACCTAGCCATCGGGTGTGCGTAGAAAAGCCATTTTACATGGGCGAAACTGAGGTGACGCAAAAACAATGGCAAGATGTTATGGGCAATAACCCCAGCAAAAGCAAAGTCGAAGATAAACCGGTAGACAGGGTAAGCTGGAATGACACCCAGGAATTCATCCAAAAACTGAACGCCAAAGACAACGGTAAATATTTCCGCTTGCCAACCGAAGCCGAATGGGAATATGCCGCAAGAGCTGGTAGCGATGATGATTATTGCTATGGCGACAATCCAAAGTCACTGGCAGATTATGCTTGGTTTGGTAATCTAGGCTACAAGGGCACTCCTCACGAAGTCGCACAAAAAAAGCCTAACGAATGGGGGCTGTATGACATGCACGGCAATGTCTGGGAATGGGTGCAAGACTGGTACGATGGCACTTATTACAGCAACAGCCCAGCAAACAATCCACAGGGGCCGGACACAGGCAAATACCGTGTCAATCGCGGTGGTAGTTATATTGGCAAAGCCACTAACCTGCGTTCCGCCGTGCGTTTTAGCGCGTTACCGGTAACCCGTACCCACGATTTAGGTTTTCGTTTGGTTAGGCAACTTGATTAAGCGTTGTTGCCTCATACCAATCCCAATAAGTTGTTATTTGAATTCCCTCATCCTAACCTTCTCCCACTGGAGAAGGGATAATATGTGAACTTATTGGGATTGGTATTAGATAAAACTATGCTCTAATCACTATAAGAAAATTTGTTGAGTATCAGAGGCTGCCATGAGTGTGAAACCATTGGCTGAGATGTACTTATGTTAGTATCTGGGTTTTGAATGAAGTTGTTGAGGTCGGCGAGAAGCACTTAGTTTGACTGTAGCGACTATATCATGTACACATGACCGACACACACCGCTTCGCTTTGGTAGTTTTGCTTATTCTCAATAGCTTTCGTTACTTTATCGACCAAGTCCTTCGAATATCGATTTGTGTCCATAAAGCAATTTACTCCGCATTAACTTAGCCAAAAAACTGAAAACCTACTTTAAGAATTACCCTGGTCTAGCTTGAACACTGCATGTAAGGTTCTAACTGCAAGCTCTAAATATTTTTCTTCTACAACTACCGAGATTTTGATTTCGGACGTCGAAATCATCCTGATGTTGATGCCTTCGTCTGCCAATGCCTTAAACATGGTGTTGGCAATGCCAGCGTGGGAACGCATACCGA
>JABFRM010000239.1 GCA_013141155.1 Methylococcaceae bacterium
TGGTTGCCAGGGCGCCTTGGGCTTGGGCAATCTGTTCCCCGTGTGTGTCCAGCGCAATAAGCTGGCAGTCCAGGCCTTGGGTTATGGCAGACAATTCCGCCAGCAATGCCTGTTGGGTTAGCAGCAAGCGTGCGCCACTTTCTTGCAGCAGGCTTTTGATGCGTTCTGCGGGGAGTGCCGCGTCTATCGGCAGATAAGCGCCGCCTGCCGTTAAGATGCCCAGCAATGCCACCAGCATATCCAATGAGCGGTTGATGCACAACGCCACCAGGCTATCTGGGGTTACGCCTTGCTGTTGCAGATAAATCGCCAACTGGGTGCTTTTTTCATGCAATTGCCGATAGCTCAAGTGCCGGTCTGCAAAAATGACCGCCAGGTTGTCCGGCGTTTGGGCTGCTTGCTCGGCGAATAGCTCATGCAGGCAACGGTGCTTAGGTATATGCAGTTGCGTGGCATTGAAGGTTGTTAAAACACGCTGTTTTTCAGCGGGCGGCAGCAGTTCGTAGTGTTTAACCGCTTGCTCTGCGTCAGCTATTATCGCCGCTAACAGGTTATTAAAATAAGTCGTATGCCGCACGATGGTTTCATCATCAAACAGGCTGCGTTTGTACTTAAAATTAAGTTGTAAAGTTTTGCGGAAATCATAAATTTCTAGTGTGTAATTGTCCTCGGTCTGTTGATAAATATCGTAAAGTGGTTCTACGCCCTGCATCACAGTGGCATTATTTAACAGTTCATCAAAAAAATTCTGATAGGTATAAGAAACCGGAAAGGGGTTTTCCTTAGGGTTAGTCAGGGTTAAGCCTAAATCTGCCAGAATTTTGGGAAAAGGGTACTGTGCATGGTCAAGACAATTAAAAAACTGTTGTCGGGTTTCTTGCACCAATTCGCTAAAAGATTTTTCCGCTGCCAAACTGCACGGAATGACAATAATATTGATGTAGCAGCCAATGCTATTTTCATGCACTTGTTTTGGCCGACCACGCACCGGCACGGTAACTGCTATCTCTTGTTCCTGCGCCAGTTTGTGCAGGAATATTTGAAACGCCGTTAGAAATAATACCGATAAATTGGCCTTTAACTTCGACGCCAGATTTTTCATCGCCGTAAAGCTTGCCTCATCCAGGGTAAATTTTTGGCACCCGATACCTGAAGTGGATAAAGTGGATTGCGGCAGCCGGTCATACGGCAAATTGACCGTAGGTGCCTGCCCTGCTAACTGTGCTTGCCACCAGGCTTGATCTTCCACTGCTTTGGCACTGTCCAAATAGGCGCGTTCCCAATTGACATAGTCTAAAAAAGCCAAATCAGGTGGTTGGGTAACCAAGGTTTTACCAGCGATCAGCGCATGGTATTTTCCCCAAAAAGAAGGGATGAATAACGCCCCTGAGGTGCCATCAAAAACAATATGATGAATCACAAAAAACACGTAGCTCGTATCGGCAGCCTCTATCACAAAAAGCCTTAGCAAAGCATCTGTCGAGAGATCAAACGGTTGTCTTAGCAAAGCCAGTAAAACCAGATTAAGTTGCTGTTTTAGATCAAGCTGAATAACCTGCAAATTAAGGCAAGATTCTATAGGACGAATGCGCTGCATAATATCTTCAGTGCCTTCCTGTTGCACAATCCCAGCCCTGAGCATCGGGTATTCTTCAAGCATCATAGCCAGTGCTTGCCGTAACTTATCCTGATCAACCTTGCCAGTTATTTTGAAAGTCATCGGAATATTGAAGCTTATAGAGTCCGAGGCAATCTCGTTGACATACCATAAGCCTTTTTGCACTTGTGACAACGGGCCCTGGATTAAGCATGGCACGACTTTAGGCATTGATTCCTGCGCTTGCCCAGTCAGCTTGCCCTGGTTATTGGCCCGTGCGCACGCTAATAATGTAAAAAAATCAGCAAAATGATCGACGCTTAACACTTGGCTAATTTTAATATCCAACGCCAGTTTTTCATTAAGCTGGGTAACAAACTGCATGACTTTAATAGAATCAAAACCATAATCGACCAACGACAACGACTGATCAATGTGTTCAAGTTCCAGGTTAAAAATCTCGCGCATTAAATCAGCCACGATGACATCATGGAGATCATTTGCATCGGGGTCGATTTTAGCGGCGCTGTTATGGATTTTGGCAATGCTATTGTTACCCTGCAATGCTTCGCGGACGTTACGATATTCTTCCAGAATGACATGGGCATTCATACCACCAATGGCATAGCTGTTCAGTGCCACGCGTCTGGGGGTTGGCGTATCCGGCCAAGGGTGGTTTTCGGCTTGTAAAATAAGCGCATGATCTGCCGCTAATTCGCTGTTGATCACCCCGAAATTGGCAATGCCCGGAAGGGTTTTATGCTCCAGCGCTTTTAACACTTTCAGCAACGAGGCGATTCCCGACGCCATTTCCGGATGGCCTAGCGTTGGTTTGATACAACTGATATGCCAGTGTTTATCAGGCCTTGCGCTTAACGCCCGATAGCATTGATTAATGGCGCCCAACTCTAAAGCATCCGCCATGACATTCCCGATACCATGCGCTTCGACATAATCAATGCTATCCGTGTTAATGCCCGCTTTCTCAATGCTGATTTTGATGGTGGCTTTAAGCCCTTGCGGATTAGGCGCTTCATAAGAATAACCTCTGCCACCGTGGTAAACCGCGGCGCTTTTGACAATCGCCAAGATGTTATTGCCTTCCTGCTCCGCCTGACTGAGTGGTTTAAGCAGGATAACACCCGCGCCTTCACTTCTGACGTAACCACTGGCATCATCGCAAAAACTCTTGGTTTGGTTGTCAGCGCTTAAAATTGTGTCATATAATCCCGCGCTGGCGGCGGCGGCAAATTCCTCCGCCGCAATAATATTCACCCCGCCAACAATTGCCTGCTGACATTCGCCTGCCTGTATACTTTGGATAGCCCGATTTAAAGCCACATAGACACTGGTACAAAAAGTATTGACACTCTCACTGGGGCCTTTTAGGTTTAATTGAAAAGAAAGTTTATTGGCAATAGGGATTTGATAGGGTACGTTGCGATCATGCACCGTCTGTTGCGCAGCAATAAACACCCCTGTCGTTTGCTTAGAAAGTGCTTGACTGGATACGTCAAAATTCACCATAGCATCAGCAATCACTTTAAACATAAGCTGTTGCTGACGATCCATCACCAAAAAAACCGCTTGCGTAATACCCAGCTTATCGAGAGCTGCCGTATGCAGGTTAGTGAGGCGTCCAAAATCTAGGTGCTGTCCCGCATTTTGCGCACTTAACTTGAGTGACTCGCCAGCCATGACTTTTTCCCATAAACCCTCGACATTCTCGGCACCCGGAAAAATACCCGCCATGGCAATAATGGCAATTTCATTAACTTCACTTACTGGATTGGCTATCGGTTGCTTAGGGTTAAAATCAGCCGTTTTTGAGTGGCTATTCGGTAGATGTAATACGTCATTCAACAAGTACTCAGTCAATAAATCCAAACGGGGATAATCGAAAAGCAAGGTTGATTTTAAGGAACACTGCAATAATTGTTCTAATTTAAATTTGAAGTCAACTGCTTGCATGGAGTCGGTACCCAAATCCATAAAGTTTTGATCTTCCGCAACTTCTTCCAATGAATCCAGTTCTAAAAAATCCACTAATAATTCGCGAATAAATCCGCTCAAAATCGGTTTATGTTGCTCGGGTAAAGCCGTTTTAAGATGACGCAATATTTCACTGGAAAGCATTGTAATTCCATTGGTTACAGGAATCTTCACTATCGACCCCCACGTATTTTATCGTAAGTTAAAAAATAACCTGATTAGCCAGATGCTTCGGCACGCCACGTCATACTGGCAGGGATGCCAGTATCCAGTCATAGCATAGGTATCTACACAAGTTTCAAAGCACGTTATTCCGGCTTCCCTGCCGGAATGACGGATAACTATACTTATGTAGATACTCATGCAGTCATAGGGATGTGATTGTATGACTTGGCATGGTGCCTAAATCGAGCGGCAGAGCACACTTTAAGTTACCATCCATGGCTTTGGATTCCGGCATCCCTGCCGGAATGACGAACTTTTGGGCGTTGGCTCAAGCACCTGGCTAATCAGGAAAAATAAAATCTTATCCTTAAGAACAGCCCACTATCATGAGCTGCTCCCTTGTTAAGGAAAAACCATCGCCGTTGCTGTTATGCTTTAAGGATGCAATATTGCCAACATAACTTCACCGGTTGATTTGCCATTTTCATCGTCATGAAAATGGCAATAGGTTTTTATAAAGGTACATTTGGCGGTTTTTTTCAAGTACTGAATACCAAAGGTGCCGTAAAAATGCCTGGCATTTATCAAGCTTTGAAAGCTAGAATTAATATTGGCAATTAAAAAATGCGAAAGCTGCTTTTCAAAAAAATCTTCGCGATCATAACCTGCCAACTCTGGAATTAAACCGTTTCGAATACAATGGCCTAAATGCACATAAGCAATTTGGTTATAACAAATATTATATTCAACCGCATTAAAGTGTCCGGTATCATCAATGTAACAAGATTCTGCAATCGCAAACTCACCGTTCATTAACATGCCTTGCACACCGACCCCTTCCTGTTGTTGGAAATAAGCTTTTTTTAAATAGGTGCAATGATCACGATAAGGTTTGAGCACTTGCTTTACAAATTTATCGTCTATATCTGTCAGGGTAAGGTTTTCTGCTATAGGGGGTTCAATAGTTTTCATTTTTCCAACCCTACATAAAAAGGTAAGTCATCATACATACCAATGCGGTAACTCTTGCTCTTCTCACCTGGCTTAATTGCAGAAGCCTTATGCAGTAAAGGTCGGTTATCCCATATAATCAAATCCCCCTCTTCCCAATAATGCGTATGGATGTGTTCTGGCTGCTCAATAAAATCAAACAGCGCCTGCATCACCCGCTGGTTTTCTTCATAACTCAAACCGGCCAGTTTGGTGGTAAAACCGCTGCTGATATAGAGAATTTTTTCTCCGGTGACTGGGTGTTCTATAACCGCAGGATGGGCAACAGGCGGCACTTCGGCGTCTATCCTATCCAGCAACTCGCGCAACGAACGGTCAATATCCGATGCTTGTACCTTATAACGCATTTGGCCTTCATGAATAGCCATCGCCCCGTCGACGTAATTTCTTAATTCCAAAGGGAGTTTTTTATAAACGGCCGCCATGTCTATATAAGAAGTTTCCCGAGCCGACTTTGGAAAAACCAGCGGATAAATCGAGGTAAAAGACAGCGGTTTTTTCTCAAACTGACAATCGGTATGCCAATATCGACCTGTGCCAGACACGCCGAGCTTTTTGCCGTCTGCTTCAACGACATTTGAAGAAACAAAAACCTCGGCATGGTTAGGATGATGA
>JABFRM010000227.1 GCA_013141155.1 Methylococcaceae bacterium
AGGCAAATCAGCCAAGGCCAGATGTTGTTGCATTAACGCTTCGTTTATCTCAGCAAGCTTTACCTTACCCGCCAATACATCACTAGCGATAGCTTTAGCCGCCTCAGACAAATCCCATCTTCCCCCATAATTAGCCGCAATAACCAGATTTAAGCCGGTATTGTGTTGCGTTTGTATAACGCCTTCACTAATTTTTACTTGTAACTTAGGGTCAAACGAGGATATATTGCCGACAAAACGCAGCCTAATATTGTTGTCATGCAATCGGTTAATTTCGGTTTGCAAGGTTGCCATAAATAAATTCATCAACAACGATACTTCTTCTTTGGGCCGCCGCCAATTTTCGCTGCTAAAGGCAAATAACGTAAGGACTTCTATTCCTTGTTGGGTACAAAACTCGACAATATTTCGAACTGCCTTAACACCTGCCCGATGTCCGATAATTCTGGGCATCATTTTTTTTTGCGCCCAACGACCATTACCATCCATTATAATGGCAATGTGGCGCGGGTTGTTCTGAGCCACTCCTGCTACCTGTTGCGCACTAACGGACATAACGGAAATCTCTTAAATGGACAGTAAATCAGCTTCTTTCAATTCAAACTGATGCTCAATCTCTTTAATAAATTGATCGGTCAATTTCTGAATTTTCTCTTCCGCGTTTCTGGCATCATCTTCAGATATTTTCTTATCTTTTAACGCGTCTTTAATGGTTGAATTGGCATCACGCCGGATATTCCGAACCGCAACTCGACCATTTTCAGCTTCATGTTTGACCACTTTCACCAAATCACGGCGACGCTCTTCGGTTAAGGAAGGTAATGGAATACGGATAGTCATGCCATTGGTGGAAGGATTAAGCCCTAAATCGCTTCTTAGTATGGCTTTTTCAATAGCCTGCACCATATTTTGTTCCCACGGCGTAACCGTCAACATCCGCGCATCTTCAACGGCAACATTGGCAATCTGAGACAAAGCAGTGTCGGTGCCATAGTAAGGCACCATGACATGATCAAGTAAGCTTGGATGCGCCCGGCCCGTTCGAACTTTTGAAAACTCATGTTTTAACGACTCGATGCTTTTTGCCATACGCGTTTGTGCGTCTTTATGAATATCATTAATCATTATCCGTTTCCTCGTTCAATAAGCGAACCAATATCACTGCCACGCATAAGCTGCATTATGGCACCCGGTTCAAAAATATTCATCACTCGCATAGGCATATTATTATCCCGACACAAAACCAGCGCAGTAGTATCCATGACATTTAAACGCTGATCCAAAGCTTCATCATACGTCAGCCGCGGATAAAATAAGGCATCTTTGACTTTTTCAGGATCGGCAGAATAAACGCCTTTAACTTTAGTGGCTTTAATCATTAACTCAGCATTAATTTCGATAGCTCTTAAACTGGCAGCTGAATCGGTAGTAAAAAATGGATTACCGGTGCCGGCGGCAAAAATCACCACTCGACCTTTTTCTAAATGCCTAACCGCACGCCTGCGGATATAATCTTCACAAACTTGATTAATTTTGATCGCCGACATCACGCGCACCTGAATACCTTGCTGCTCTAAAGCATCTTGCATTGCCAAGGCATTAATAATCGTTGCTAACATACCCATTTGGTCACCAGTGACCCGATCCAAGCCCGCAGAAGCTTTTTCAGCACCGCGGACAATATTACCGCCGCCTATAACTAAACCAACCTGTATGCCTGCGGTACATAATTCTTTTATTTCAGTCGCTAGACGCTGCACAATGACCGCATCAATGCTCCCGCCTTTAGCGCTCATCAATGCTTCACCGCTTAATTTTAGTAAAATTCTCTGGCAAATAAGGTGTGTCATAAATGAAGTTTAGGGTCGTTAGGCTAGTGGTATGGTGTAAATGCCGATGAAACAGCGCTTCATCGGCTAATTTTTTGCGTTTTTTAAGTTATGAACCCCTAACTTGCGCCATCACTTCTTCTGCAAAGTTTTCTTCTTTCTTTTCAATACCTTCACCAACTTCAAAACGGGTAAAGCCAATGACACTATTCCCTTTAGACTTCACTAATTGCCCAACCGTCGTGCTATCATCTTTTACAAAGGGTTGACCCAATAAAGTGATTTCAGCAAAGAATTTTTTAATCCGACCTTCAACCATTTTTTCAATAATTTCAGCCGGTTTGCCACTTTCTGCCGCTTGTGCGACAAAAATATTTTTTTCTTTTTCAATCAGTTCAGCAGCAACTTGCTCTTCTGAAACGCAGACAGGTTTGGTTGCAGCAATGTGCATGGCGATATCCTTTGCCAAATCACTGTCTGTTTTTGCCAATTCAACCACCACACCAATTCTGCTGGTGGTGCCATGTAAATAACCGGCCGTACCGCCTTGCGCAAAAAATTGTTGAAAACGCCTAATGGTAATATTTTCACCCAACTTAGAAATCAAGCCGCGACGCGTTTCATCAATGGATTTACCATCAGCCAGAACAATCGCCAATAATTCTTCGTCATTAGTGACCTTAACATTTAGCAGCGCCGCTGCAACATTTTGTGTAAAAGCAACGAAGTCATCTGCTTTAGCAACAAAATCAGTTTCGCAATTAACATCGACGATTACCGCTGTTTTGGTATCGCTACTTACTTTGATACTAATAAGCCCTTCCGCAGCGATGCGATCTGATTTCTTATCGGCTTTAGCTAAGCCTGATTTGCGCATATTTTCAATGGCCAGTTCCATATCGCCATTGCTTTCAACTAGCGCTTTCTTGCATTCCATCATGCCTGAACTGGTTCTTTCACGCAATTCTTTAACCATCGCAGCACTAATATTCATTAATTTATTTCCTCGTTATTCATGACTATAAAAACGCCTCCATTGGGAGGCGTTTTTAATTTAAAGACGATGCCACATTAGCCGACAAAGTTATTCGCGAGCCAATCTATGTAAGCATAATTATTCAGCGACTTCCTCTACAAAATCATCCACTTTATTGGCGGCAGAGAGGCTCATGTTAGCCGATTTTGCTTCCAATACCGCCGCAGAAACGCTTTCACAATAAAGCTTGATAGCGCGGATTGAGTCATCGTTACCCGGGATAATGTAATCCACCCGATCTGGCGAGTTATTGGAATCGACAATACCGACAACAGGGATACCAAGCTTTTTAGCTTCACTCAACGCATTTTTTTCGTAACCGACATCTAAAACGAAAATAACATCAGGCACACCTTTCATGTCTTTAATACCGCCAAGACTGCGCTCTAATTTTTCCATTTCACGCTCCATGCCGAGCGCTTCTTTTTTTCCAAATTTATGATACAAGGTGCCGTCCGCTTTCATCGCTTCCAGCTCTTTAAGACGGTTGATCGATTTTTTAATGGTTTTAAAGTTAGTTAACATGCCACCTAACCAACGGTGATTAACATACGGCATACCACACCGTTTGGCTTCTTCAGCAACGACTTTACGCGCTGATTTTTTAGTGCCTACCAACAAAACCGTCCCTCTGTTTGCTGATACTTGACCTAAATAATTCATTGCGTCATTAAACATTGGAAGCGTTTTTTCCAAATTAATGATATGGATCTTGTTACGGGCACCAAATAAATAAGTTGCCATTTTAGGGTTCCAGTAACGAGTTTGGTGTCCAAAATGCACACCCGCTTCTAACATTTCACGCATTGACACTGCTGCCATTTATTTCTCCTGATGATTATCGAAACTGTTTATTTTAGTTTCGAGGGGGGGTTATGCCTCCACCTGCCCCACCTGGAAACTGTTTATTTAAAAACAGCACCCTACCAAGCGTGACGACAAATGTGAGTATTTACTACATTGTTAACCTCACTTTATACCATGATTTACCTTTAACAACAAGACCAATCGATGGCCACCATTAAAAATAGCCCGCTCAGTACTTACATTCATTGGTTATAAAACCAAACCTAATTATCAACGCATAAGACCAACTCGCCATTAACAATAATAGGGATCTCTGTTAAAATCCAACGTAATGAACGCCACAGCAAATGCTATTGGTTATCCCTTAACTTTTTGCCCACATTCTTAACGATCACTCATGAGCATAACCATTAAAACCGCTAGCGAAATAGAGAAAATGCGCGTTGCGGGTCGCCTAACTGCCGAAGTTCTGGAAATGATTGCCGAGCATGTTGCTCCAGGGATTACCACTGATGAACTGGATCGGATTTGCCATGATTACATTGTTAACGTGCAGCAGGCTATCCCTGCCCCACTTGACTATCGCGGCTTTCCTAAATCCATTTGCACCTCAGTAAATCAACAAGTTTGCCATGGCATCCCAAGCGATAAAAGGCTAAAAAAAGGCGATATCGTTAACATTGACATTACCGTTATTAAAGACGGGTACCATGGCGACTCCAGCAAAATGTTCGGCGTAGACACTATTAGCCAACCCGCGCAACGTCTGATTAAAGTGACGCGTGAAGCACTTTTTTTAGGTATAGCACAAGTGAAACCTGGATGTACGCTGGGTGATATTGGCCATGCTATCCAAACGTATGCCGAAGCCAATTATTACTCGGTCGTCGAGGAATATTGTGGACACGGTATTGGCAAAGATTTCCATGAAGATCCACAAGTGTTACATTACGGTAAACCCAATACGGGCGTCGCTCTTGAAGCCGGCATGATATTAACTATAGAACCTATGCTTAATATCGGTAAACGCCACGTCAAATTACTCGGTGACAAATGGACGGTGGTCACCAAAGACCGGAGCCTGTCTGCGCAATGGGAGCATACTATTTTAGTGACGCCAGCCGGATATGAAATTCTAACCCTACGCCAAGAAGAATTATGAACAGCACCAGTGCGTCGGAGTCCCCGCCCCTCGCCGAACCGTTAGCAATAAGCTTCAGTGCCGATTTATTTACCGCACCACATGCAGTACGGGCATTTAAACAACGCCTAAAGGTTCAAAACGACATTTTGAAACAACATTACCATCCGCAACGTTCAGTTAATGCCTTGCTGACAATGAAATCGGATGCCATAGATACCCTGCTTCGCTGCACCTGGCAACATTTTTTAGGCGATCATGCTGAGCATTTAAGTTTACTTGCAGTCGGTGGTTATGGTCGCCGCGAATTATTCCCGCACTCAGATATCGACATTGTCATTCTTCTGCAAGCAGATATTGACCGCCTGCAACACCAGCAAGCGCTCTCTAATTTCTCCACCTTTCTCTGGGACATTGGCTTAAAACCCGGTCAAAGTGTACGCACCTTGGCTGAATGCACACAAGCGGCTATCGACGACCAAACCATCATAACTGGACTTCTCGAACATAGATTAATTACCGGCAATATAGGTTTACACAACGCTATTCACGACGCCACC
>JABFRM010000292.1 GCA_013141155.1 Methylococcaceae bacterium
CAATCATATATTGCTCAAGATCTGCTAGCTTACAACTTTGTAATTGCTTGTGTAAGCGCACCTCAAGATCCTGTTTTTTTAACGGCTCATAGAGGCTGCGGGTATCCAATAATTCATCAAATAAAGCCGGATAAAGCGCTAAATATTCACAAATCCAGGCGCTGGCGGCAGATAATTTGACAATTTGGGTTAAGGCATCGCTGTTTTCTTCCAGCAAGGATAAATACACGTTTCGCCCAGCGACATCTTCAAACAGCTTTAGCAAGCGTGTTAAGGTCACCTCGCTATTTTCAATCCCTTGTAAAGCTTCCAGTACTTGCGGCATTAAACGATCCATCACCCCCGCACCTTTGGCAGTTAGGCGTTTGATCGCAGGGGATTTTTTAAAATCTTGCAACCGCTTTAATACCGCAGGCGCATCGCCAAACCCTAAGCTCAGTAAGTGGTCGATCATGCTGACTACATCTGTTTGTCCCAACCAAATGGCGACACTGGTCGGTGGCATAGCTTCTTGTTTAGACACCGCAAACACCTGATCAAACACCGCGTGGACTTGCTGACGAATGTTATCCAGCGCCACCTTAAACGCATCCCAATGTTCATAGTGCATCGAATACGCCAAAATTGCCTGTGCTAAAGCATCTTGTGGCAGATCATGGGTTTGTTTATCCTGATATTGTTGAATATGGTTTTCAACTTTGCGTAGGAAACGGTAAGCGCTTTGTAATTGCTGCGCATCTTGTGGGGTTAAGAGGCCCAACTCCTCCAGTGTTTGCAATATCCTTAAAATGCCACGTTGCTGTAAGGCAGGCTCTTTGCCGCCACGAATCAATTGAAACGCTTGCCCGATAAATTCAATCTCCCGAATGCCACCAGGTCCCAGCTTAATATTATCCAAACGGTCTTTACGTTGCAGCTCCTGGGTGATTTTAATTTTCAGGCTGCGTAAATCTTCAATAGCACCATAATCCAGATAACGCCGGTATACAAACGGCTTAAACATCGCCATAAGCTGTTGACCGGACTTGAAATCCCCCGCCACCTGCCGCACTTTCACCATCGCATAGCGCTCCCATTCACGCGCTTGGGTTTGGTAATAGTTTTCCATACCGTCAAAACTCATCAGCATCGGGCCGCTATCCCCAAATGGCCGGAGGCGTATATCGGTGCGAAACACAAAACCGTCTTCCGTAAAAGTATCCAATACTTTCACCAAAGAACGGGCAATACGGCTAAAAAATTCACTGTAGGCGGTTTCCTGGCGATCTTGCAATTCGCCGTGTTCGGCAAAAGCGAAAATCAAATCAATATCAGAAGAATAATTCAGCTCATACGCGCCGAGTTTTCCCATGCCTAACACCACCATATTAAACGGCGTGCCATCGCTTAAGCGTGGAACGCCTTTACTGGTGCAATGCTGTTGATACAAAAAATCTAAGGAAAATTGAATACAGCTCTCCGCCAATAAAGACAAATCGAGTAGGGTTTCCTCTAAATCCGCCCAATCCGCCAAATCACGCCAGGCGATGCGCAGCATTTCCCGACGCCGAAAGTGGCGCAATTGCTGCATAAGTGTGGCCTCATCGGGAATGTCTAGTGACGCTAAAATCGCCGCATAATTTTCACGATGGGTCGCCGCTAACAAGGTATCTAAGTAAACGTTATCGGTTAAGAGTATCGGGGTTTTTAACAGGCTATCAAGAATAAACTGGCTACAGGTCAAAACCCGTATGAATACGGCGTCAAGCTGCGGGTGATGCGTAAACAAAGGTTCGCTTGCCAGGGTATATTCCTCAAGTCGTTTTAAAGCGGCATGACTTGTATCCACTAAAACGGCGGGGAGATTTTGCGTTGATGCGGAGAATTGGGTAATTAATGACATAAGCGTAAAAGACGACCGTTGAAAGAAAAATAAACGTCTGTGCTACCGCAGTGTTTAAAAAAACCTAAGCTGATTAACCGAAATATTGCGTCTTTAATGCGCCTAATGATTAAAGAGCTTCCCGTTAATAGACGAAATTGCTAATGCTATTTTGGCAATATCGGCTGTGGACAGCGCGCATAATTATTTTGGCTGCTCTGTAAGCATTCAGCATGAGTTTGCAGTAATGCTTTGTATTGCAATTTTATTTCTGTTTCAGCACGTTTATCTTCGTATTCGGCATAATAGAGGCAGCCGGATAATTGATTTAGCGCGATAAGCAGGCCAATCAAAGCGGTAAATTGTTTTAGCATAGGAAAAGTGTAGTATTAAGCAATGATTGCCCTGATTATAAAGATGCTTCAGCTAACGTCAAAAAAACCGTCATTCCAGCAGGGAAGCCGGAATCCAGAGCCAGGTACGGTACAATCCAGCATACATTGCGCAAGTCATACATTCACATCCGTGTGACTGGATACTGGCATCCCTGCCAGTATGACGGTGTTGGCTGAAGCATCTTGCTGATCAGGATGATTGATGGCAATTTAACCCAACTTAAAGCCCAGAAAAAACCCTGCTCCGCCGCTAACCCCTTTACTGGTAATGCTACTGACTCTATCAATTAAAAAACCGCCCGATTGTTTGGCGGCATCAGTTGCAGTACTGGCCGCACTTTGCAAATTCGCATCACTAATATCTACAATGCCATAGTATTCACAAGCAAACAGCGCGACGATAATCGCCCCGCCCACAAACAGGGCAATACGAAACATTTTTTTTGCAAAATAGCCGACCGCCATCCCAATAACAAAAGGTGCGCCGACATTACCCAGCAGAAAAGTGGAAGAAAAAATATCGCCAGCGGTGTTACTCGCAATTGCAGAATCATTCATGGGGCTACTCTTGGGTTTAAGTGATAACAAATGGTTTTTTCGCTCGGAATATTAGCATAGTGTCTACTGCTGTGCGCGTTTTGGATTAAAAAGCCGACGCCAATAAATTACGCACATTCGCCTGTGGCAGTTCAACCGTGAGTTGCACTTGCGCGGTAAACTCCTGTTGCACAATAATGCCTGCGTATTTTTTCAGATAATACTCGAAAGCTTGTAGCTGCTGATAATCTAAAGTCAGGTGCAGTGTATGCAGGGGAATATAGTCAATAATTGCAGCACTTTCGATGACAGTGCCGGCAGCATTACCGTAGGCTCTTGTCAGCCCCCCAGCGCCTAGTTTAACACCGCCAAAATAGCGAATGACCGCAAGCACCACGTTAATCAGATTCTTACCTTCCAGATGTTGGTAAATTGGCTTCCCCGCAGTCCCGGAGGGTTCCCCCGCATCGTGAAAACGATAGCGGATGCCGTCAGCAGACTGAACACGGTAAGCAAAGGCAATGTGCGAGGCGTGCGGATGTTCGATGTGGAGTTGCGCGATGACTTGAAGTGCCGCTTGCTCTGTTAAGCCGGGCGTAATCACGCCGATAAAGCGGGATTTTTTAATAATTTCTTCTATGCGATGTTCCGCACTAACGCACCGCATTATTTATTCGTAATTCATAGTGGCCCGACAAAAATACCCTATTGGGCAAGCCAGGGTTTAATCAACCAAAACACAACGCCAGTCGCTCCGCACAAGATAATAACCGGAATAACCCCAGCTTTGTACCTAAACAGTGCCAATAGGGCACACGCGCCAATCAATACAGCCATTCCATCAACACGTCCTGTAAGCCCTTGCGGCCAAAATACGTGCCACGCAAAAAATACCGCCAAATTGAGGATAACCCCAACCACGGCGGCAGTAATAGCGGATAGCGGCGCGGTAAATTTTAAATTGCCGTGGGTGGATTCCACTAACGGCCCGCCAGCGAGAATAAATAAAAAACTGGGCAAAAAAGTAAAATAGGTGACCACTAGAGCGGCGATAATGCCTCCTGATAATGCCGCATCAGCACCTAACGGCAAGTGGTTCCAGCCGCCTAGAAAGCCTACAAAGGTTACGATCATTATCAGCGGGCCTGGCGTGGTTTCTCCTAACGCCAAGCCGTCGATCATTTGCGCGGCATTTAACCACTGGTAATGTTCCACTGCGCCTTGATATACATAAGGCAGTACCGCATAAGCACCGCCGAAAGTCAGTAGTGCTGCTTTGGTAAAAAACCAGCCCATCTGCGTTAGCGTACCATTCCAACCGAATTGCCAGTATAAATAAGCCATTACACTGCCCCATAGGCATAAGCCTGCGCCAGCTATCTTAAGTAAGCGCGACCAACGGAAGCGGGCATGATCTGGAATAGGCGTGTCGTCGTCAATTAATGCAGCACCAAAATGGTGTTTGGCTGTTTGATGACCGCCATTAGTAGAGAAATAGTGAGGCTTGATGTATCCGCCGACCATGCCACAAAGTGCTGCGCATAAAACGATTAATGGAAACGGGGTATGTAAGGTAAAGATGGCAACAAATGCCAATGCCGCTATTAACCACATTAAGCCATTTTTTAAAGCGCGCGTGCCGATACGATGCGCCGCAAACAATACAATGGCGGTTACGGCAGGTTTAATGCCATAAAGAATGCCCGCTACCAGTGGGATTTGACCAAAGCTAAGATAGATCCAGCTTAATAGCATTAATAGAAATAGCGAAGGTAGCACAAACAGCAGTCCGGCCATAATGCCGCCCCAAGTGCGGTGCATTAACCAACCGAGATAGGTCGCCAATTGCTGCGCTTCAGGGCCTGGTAATAACATGCAGTAGTTTAGCGCATGCAGGAAGCGTTTCTCGGAGATCCAGTGCCGTTGCTCGACCAATTCCTGGTGCATGATGGCAATTTGTCCGGCAGGGCCGCCGAAACTGATGCAGCCAAGTTTAAGCCAAAAGCGGAACGCTTCCATAAGATTTACAGGCTTCTGGGGTTCCATGCTGTCTTGCTTAAGCGGTGGTTGGGGAGTGATCATCAGCGCTTTACCGTTGTTTGAAAAAAGGCCTACCAGTGTCGAATATAGCAAAAGTTGGTTATTGATCTACAGGAAGGAAATTGACCGTATTTGAATTGCTATGATTTAGGCATTTTTGAATCGCATCCCGTTTAAATTATATTTGTAGGATTATATTCAGGGTAAGGATTTTTTGTGATTATGGGCTATTTCTAAAAATTGGCAGCAGCGTACCGAATTTTGAGTTAGGTGTATTGATTAAAAGTGGCAGGAATTGTTGGGCGGAACCCGCATCGGTACTGAGTGAGGAGTGGTATCTACAGGCTTTGAATGCGTTAAGTTATCAGGACACCCGAATTATAAGTAGCTACGGGTGTCCTAAATAAACAAAAAATTAATTAATTAATGATTTCATTTCACCAGCAGTGACGATTGCTTGCTTCAAAATTACCATGCCAGCTTCTAATTCGCCCGCTTTAATTTTAATGATCGCTTGT
>JABFRM010000194.1 GCA_013141155.1 Methylococcaceae bacterium
AGTTGCTGATGGTTGAGTTTTGCACAGTCGAACCCGCTGCAAATACGCCGCCTGAAAGTGTGGCGAATAAAGCAACAGCAGCAATGGATGTATGTAATGTTTTCATGGGTGTTTCCTCTTGGTTTTGGTTAAGTTCGGCATTAGTTTAGCCAACTCTTTTTTAAATTAAGGTGAACAATTACCGCAAATAATGTGAATTGTTCACCGGATAACGTAAGTGTTATTCCACTACGTTGGAACCAGCATTGGCTTTAGCATCGCCTATGAAACCACCGTTTGCAGTGTTGGTTACGTTTTGGTTGCGTGATGAATTGCTGATGGTCGAGTTTTGCACGGTTGAACCCTTAATTTGGTTTGAACCGGTGTTGGCGGTTGCATCACCAATAAATCCGGCGTTAGCTGTGTTAGTGACGTTTTGGTTACGTGAAGAGTTGCTGATGGTTGAGTTTTGCACAGTCGAACCCGCTGCAAATACGCCGCCTGAAAGTGTGGCGAATAAAGCAACAGCAGCAATGGATGTATGTAATGTTTTCATGGGTGTTTCCTCTTGGTTTTGTTTAAGTTCCGGGTTAGTTTAGTCGGAACGGTTTTTTAATTCAGTGAAGTATTCACCTTAAATTTGTGAACTATTCACTTAGCTTAAGAGATGCCCTTAAGGGCACCATCAACTTCACGATTTAACTTTATGCAATTGACTTTAATAATAAAGGCATAATCAATTTAAATCGTTAGTATTCTTTAAATCAGCGGGGTCAGTATATTTAAATGTTTTTAAGAAATATGTGAACTATTTCACATAAATTCTATAAAATTTCTACTACACTGATACCCGAACTCAAATAGGTGTTTAGCTTACTCAATCACGTTATTCTGACTGTGACCGCGATTTGCCTGTATCCCACTGGCTGATCTTTGTTGCCTTTTTTAATCGGCAGGGTTAGTTTAACCAGACTCCTTGATGTGTTCTGTGACTGAGTAACGCTTTTTTTGTGATTAAATACCTTTTTACGCTTCATGCTTGATAAATCAGCAGAAAGATTAATTAGACTTATATTGAATGTTAACTACTGGGCTTAATCAACTATAAAGAAACAGTTTGTTTCTAATTTTTGCTTGACGAAGAGCATCATACGCTTGGGAAAATTTATTTTCCAATATAATTACGCCCCCCCAACACTAGAATAATTAAGGTTACAGAGCCACATGGATACTATAGATATATTAAAAAACAATGAATTATTCAACGAACTGACACACGACGAATTGCAAACACTGGCCGAATTAACCCTAAAAAGAACGGTGCCCAAAAATACTTTGGTTATTGGCCTAGGCGATACGTCAAACTCACTGTATCTCATTAAAAGTGGCAAAGTGAATGTGACCGTGACCAATGAAGAAGGCAAAGAAATGATTTTATCGACCTTGCAACCGGGTGATCATTTTGGCGAACTCGCTTTATTAGATGAAGACCCGCGTTCAGCGAATATCATTACGGTAGAAAAATGTGAATTTATTATTATCCATCGCGCCGATTTTTACGCATTTTTAAAACAACACGCCAGCATCGCAATCGGTGTCATTAAATATTTATGCCAACGGGTCAGGTTTATTACCAATATTGCCCAAGGCTTGGCGTTATTAGACGTATACGGACGGCTGGTCAAATTACTTGATGGCCTCGCAGAATCTGGTGAAAATGGGCAAAGAGTGATCACCTTACCGCTAACACATAAAGATATTGCCTTGCGCATTGGTTCCTCCAGAGAAATGATCACCCGTATTATTAGCGAACTAGAAAAGGGCGGTTATCTGGCCATTACCAATAAAATAATAACCCTTAACCGTAAACTGCCCTCCGCATGGTAAGGTAGCCGTATCTAATCAATTGTTTAAACGAGTAATCATTATGTTTTTTCAATCTCAATCGCTATTCAATTTAAAACCTTGCTGTTTAAGCATACTTTTGGGTGGGATACTGCTGACCAATACGCCTTTGCTAGCCGCAGAATGCGGGATTCTGCACTTGCAAAAAACCCGTAGTGCCGACATTGAAATATCCAATAGTCATTGCCCCAAAGCAACCGAGCTATCCCTAGAATCGGTTCTGGAACTTCAATCCGGTAGCAGAATTTGGCTGGAATCACCTGAAACCACAGCAGATACCGCCACTTTTCAACTCATTTGTCAGAATAATGCGCTATCACGCCTAAAAATCAAAATTGCGAGTCCGCTTTTGCCTTGGATTAAACCACTTGACCTTATCGAGTGTAACGATTGGGTTGATAATCGTTTGGAATGCAATCAAACTGGGCATCAGGGCGTTGCATTACTGTGCGCCATTGCACAAAAACCCACCAATAATACTGCCCAGACCATTCAACTGAAAACCTCACTGACTATGCGGAGCGTTAATAACCAGCCAACATCGCCAACGCCAGATGTGCTGCAAAAATTGGCCGCACTGGTTAAGCCGAGTATTGCGCTGTGCCGAAAAATAGTAAATACACCACAACTCATCACCTTAAATTGGATCATTAAACCTTCAGGTGCCGTAACTAATGCCACCATAACCGCAGCACCGGGTGATAAGCGGCTTGCAAACTGTGCATTAGAGGCATTAGAAAACAGTCGTTTTCCGGCAACCACGAATGACCTGTCTATGACGTTCACGTTTTAATTTCAGCATGCGGGTATTACCCTGGCTTGCCAGAAAATGGTTATTACTATTGATGCTGCTCGCGGCCTTATTGGGCAGTTCAATTGATAGCCTATTCGGCAATCAGATAGATTATTGGATTCATGATGCCGCACTGGTTTTTCAAGCACGAACCATCTGGCAGCATACCGCAATAGTCGTTCTGGATGATGCCGTCCCAACGCAAGTAAGCCGTAAACAAGCCTTGCCGCTGTTTGCCAGAGCCTCTGAACAACTGATTGCCGCTGGTGTAAAAGGCATATTTTTGGATGCCAACCTCCCTAAAGAAAATGAAGGGATTATGCCTTATGCAGAATGTATTGAACGCAATGGCGAGGTGCGCTGGTCAGAACCCAACTGCTCAGTTAGCGGCAATCAATGTTTACTCCGCAGCAGCGCTGTTGGCAATGCCCCTTTAAAAATGCACACTAACGTTTTCCCCTTGTTCAGAGTCGCACCTTATTTGCCCGGACAAGAAAGTCTTCCCGATTTTTTATTATATGCGGCACAAGCAGAAGCCTTTATCCCTAAAACCGGTCTGGTTGCACTGGATAGACTAATTACCAAAGATTCCTCTATCGCGCGCTGGATGGATTTAAGTAACAATCATGCGGTTATCACTTTAGCGAAATTTATTGACTCTGAGCGGGTTGCGCAAAGCTTAGCCCATGAAGATCGTGAGCTTTGCGACCAAAATCTGCCCTGTAGACGTGTTCGCTTCAGTCGCCCTATTTACACCACCCAACTTAATCTTAAGCACCCTATCTTCCCCGTCAGCACACTGGCTTCCTGCGATGCAGCGGTAGCCATGCAAGCAGCCGCAAGCCTAAAAGATCGCGTGGTTATTTTACAATTGACCACCCCGTCTGAAGCCACTGATGTCATCATAACGCCCACAACAACGGCTTTTTTAGGCTCACATTTGCTTACCCCAGGCCCGCAATTTTTAGCCGATGCGGTTGAAACCCTATTGATGAATGATCATCCACGCGCACCGCCACCCTGGCTAAAGCTATTGCTTTTCTTAGTCGCCGCCTGCTTGGGTGTATACGCCAGCGCCTATTTAAAACAACAAAGCTGGCTATGGAGCATCGGTATTTTGCTGCTATTAAGCCTATGCGCGTTGTGTTTTTTATCCCCTATTACGCAACTTTGGCCGGTTACCGCAACCCTACTCACATTTATCGCCGGTGGACTTGAAGGCATTGCGCTGCATCTGCTGATTGGCTTTAAAGAAGGCCATTTAATTATGCAATATATGCCCCCGCAAGTGCATAATTTACTGCTGCCTTTAAAAGAAAACCAAAGCTTTCATAATCAGCGCTATCAAGCCATTATCCTCATGAGTGACTTAACTGGTTACACCACAGTCACCGGTATCCTTAAAGAGCCGACACACATTCTTGAATTAATGAATGATTACCTCAATGACACCTCTTATGTCCTGCAAGAACAGTACGAAGGTTGGCTGGAAACCTATATCGGCGACATGGTTTGTTATTATTGGCCGTTTAAAGACAAAAGCCAGGCACAAGCCTTTCAAAATGCCGTGAAAGGTGCGATGACCTTATCGATTTTACAAAAACGCTTCTTTACCGAACTGCCGGTACGGTATCAAAATAAATTCGACCAAGAAATCCTACATAACATCAATCAAGTCATTAACGCCGGTATTGGTCTTTCTTCAGGTAGCGTAGTCATGGGCGACCTTGGCCCCAAACGCGGGGTTAGAAAATTTGGCATACTCGGCGACCCCATGAATTTAACGGCACGGGTAGAAAGTCTGACGCGTCACTTCAATACCGAAATTATCATGACCGCAGATTTTTTGGATACGGCTAAAACACTCGGATACCCCACGCGGCGGCTGGGCTGTTATCGTGTAAAAGGCCGAGAACAGGCTGAAATGCTCTATGCTCTGGGCGCCGCTAATGACCCTCGTTTTCAAGATGAAATAATCAGTGCATGGGAAAATTGGTTAATATTTGAAGAACAAACAATCATCAACGCCCAATTTTGTCCTGACATTTTTCAGTTGGATAAGGCCTCTTTGAACAAATGGAAAGCCCGCGACTTGCTTCATAACGGTATTTGGACTTTAGAAGAAAAATAAGCGGACTTAGATTCAACGCATAAATGGCCGCGTAGCTGGTGTCATTTTGTAATCGACATCACTGCGCTGGAATGGTTAGCCGTATAATTCATCTTTTTTTCAATCCGACCAAAGATGAAAACGCTTATGAAAGCCCATAAACAGCTAACCGAAACACATTGAACCACAAAAGTCGAAGCTTGCATAAATAGTGTAGCGGCTTAAAAATCGATTGCTGATTATGCCGTACCAAGAACCCATACCAGTTGACCGTGAAATAATGGAATGGACGCCACTTTATTTGTCCGCATTCTTACCTGCCATATAACTGGTGACTCTGTACATGACAAAAATCATACCGTCCTGACAACTGCTATTCTATCAATGGCTTGTATGAATGGCTTTAGTGCAGCCACTAATTCGGCAGAGGCTTTCAGCAATTTGTCCCGTATCCAATCCAACCCATATTTGAAATAGCTCTTAGCCAAGCGCAGGTGCTTTTTAATCTTGATGGGCTTGATGTAAGCGTGCCGCCATTCGCCTGTGTAGTGCGCCCAA
>JABFRM010000033.1 GCA_013141155.1 Methylococcaceae bacterium
CCGCTGAAAATCATGGAAACGGAGCGCTAGCGAAGTGATGATTTTTAGTCCGCGATAGGCGAAGGGAAATGTGCCAATCCGAAGTGCGCGATAGCGCGCGAGGGAGGCAAACATTTTTTCCCGAAGAGCCGTAGAGTCATTGTGGTAGCCTTAACGAAGCAAGTAGCGGAGCGTAGTGCGAAGTTGAGGCGGACGCAGGACGAATCGGGGCTAGATCGATTCGCCGCGCGGCGAATCGATTTTGGTGACATGGAGTCCCAAAATCTATCATGAGGCGCGCTGTGGCGCGCCTATAAGGTCATTTGCTAAATTTTGAGTGCCAGCCCAACAGGTATTTAGTAAAACACCGGATAGATCAGAACAGGCAATATACGCACCTTGCCTCCATCCTATCTCATATAGCTGGCCACCAATAGAAGGAGTCTTTTCCATAAAATCCTTTAAGCAGCGTTGAAAGTATCAATAAATTCCTGATTTCTTATAACACTTTCAGGAATATTAGATTGTTGCTGTGTACTAATGCGTTTATTAATTTCCTGAGCAAAAACTTTCACTTGCGCTAAGTTGATCTCACGTGCTATTAATTCATCAAACAATCGTCTTCCATCTATTCGGCATGTCATAGTGCTGGCACCCAATTTATGGGGGCAAATTTCAGCGATAATATCCAAGGCTTGTTTTACCTGTATGGCTCTTGCTACTGTTTCCGATTTTGGCACTTGCTCATTATTATTTAACAGGTTATATAAGTTTTGTCGGCTCGTATCAAAGACGAATGTTAAATGCTGCTTGCTAATGCCGAGAATATTCTGAGCCTGCATAATAACATCAGGAATAGTTAAAGATGATTCGGTTTTTTGTACTGGCAAATAATTGGTGATTATTCCTAAGGATGCAGGAACATCTATATCCAAAATGCCCTGATTTGGTAAAGCCCATAAGTGATTGGGGATTACTCCAGTTGTTGTTAAACAACTAACCAAAGCCATTGTCACACAATTTGTAGATGTTGAAATCTGTTGCTTATTCATTGACAATCTCCCATTCTGCTTCTGCAATTGGTGTTAATGCCTCCCAAAAAGCTTTGCTAGATAAGTCATACAAGCTATCGAGATGATTTAACATTTCATTTTGTGACCAACGAGGTGTACTAGGGTTATCCACTTGATGGTCAATGCTAAATATTCCATAATTTTTGCCGGGTTGATAACCGTCAATCGCAGGGCTTAACGTTAAACTTGCCCTATGATCAGGCTCCATAAGGTCAGCAGGCAGCCAACGCCCTGGATAACCTGATTGGGTCGGTTGAGCCTCTTCCATAACCAGCACCATAGCGCGATTATCTCCGGTGATAGCGAAAGACTGGGACATTCCTACCGTTTGAGTTGCAAAAGTCGGATGAAATGGCAGAAGTTCGGGTTTAATATAATCTTTCAATTCGTATTGCTGACTTGGCAAAACTATATCAACATAGCGGAGTGAAATCTGTTTGGTGAGCACTTTTCCCAATGCTGTTATGTTGGCTTCGACTACCTTCAAAATACTGTCGACAAAAATTTTAAAGTCTTCATAACGAGTATATTCTGTCGTTTTTATGATTAAACGGTTACGTATTAGCTCTACGGCGCGACAATTAGCAAAGCCTTTAAATACCAAACGCACCATATCGTTTTTTTCTTGTTTTACCTGAAAATAGCCATCTTTAGATGTGTCTTGATTAAGTTGGAATCCTAATTCAACAACTTGTGAGTCTATGCGATCAGCCAAGCCTATATCCATCATGGCTTTATGTAGGTTTTCAAGCTCTTGTTCGGTTCCCAATTGGCGTGATGGTAAATCAGTAAAATGGAATTGAGCCTGCACAAAAATCAGCGGTGCTTTTTCCAGTCTTTTTTTGCTCATAAAACACCCCCTCCAAAAAGGTTTAAATGGTAATCAACTTAATTTTAATACCTCCATTGTACAGTCTAGTTGACACTTTTGTCGTCGTCTAGTTTCAAAGTGAAGTATTTATAAAACATAAATTATCTTAGCGAGCTTGGATAAAGCTTGAGAAAGCAAAGATTGTGAGACTCCTATTATTCTGTATTTTAAGATTAGGTTACGAATTTTCTATCCTTGGGTTAAGTTGCTGTATGGTTTAAACTTAGCGACCTATTTCAATATTTTAATCCTATGTTCAATACCACACCTAAGCCCCTACTAATGGGCATCTTAAATATCACCCCCAACAGCTTTTCAGATGGCGGCCTGTTTATAAGTCTCGATAACGCCGTAACGCAAGCCAAGCAAATGCACACAGATGGCGCAGATATTTTGGATATTGGCGGAGAGGCAACCAACCCGGGCGCTGAACCCGTGTCTGCTGAGGCGCAAATCGAGCGGGTTGTACCCGTCATTATCGCGATCCGGCAGCAATTAGGGGCGGAGTTGTTGATCAGCATTGATACCACTTTACACGCTGTTGCAGCGGCGGCGTTGGATGCAGGGGCGAATATCATCAATGATATTTCAGCAGGCTTGCATGATCCACACATGTTCGCGTTGGCCGCTAAGCGGGATGTACCAATTATTTTGATGCACATGCAGGGTACGCCCAAAACCATGCAGGAAAATCCTTTTTATGAGGATGTAGTGGCGGAAGTGCTAGATTTTCTGCAAAAACGTGTCGCGGCGGCACTACAATCAGGCATAAAAGCGCATAATATCGTGCTTGATCCGGGCATTGGTTTTGGTAAACGCAAAGTCGATAATTTAACATTGCTGGCGCATTTGCAGCAGTTTACAGACAGTGGTTATCCGGTGTTATTGGGGACGAGTCGTAAGCGGTTTATGGGCGCGATTTGTGCGGTTAATGCACCCGCAGAACTGGTCACGGCAACGGCAGTCACGACTGCCTTAGGGGTGATGGCGGGGGTGAAGCTATTTAGGGTGCATGACGTGTTGGAAAATCGGCAGGCGCTGGAAATTGCGTGGGCTATTAAAACCGCAGATGAATAAAGGTGGGTATGATAAAAAAACAGAGGACGGATAGGTTTATTAAGAAGGAATTTGTCGCGTGATTCATTTTAATAAACCTGCGGTGACGGGTAATGAACTCAAGTATCTGCAAGAGGTCATTAGTAATCAGAAAATATCCGGTGATGGTGAGTTTTCGTTGCGCTGTCATCAGTTGCTGGAGCAAAAACTCAACGCCAAAAAAGTATTGCTAACCTCGTCCGGTACGGATGCTTTAGAAATGGCGGCACTGTTGGCAGATATTCAGCCGGGTGATGAAGTGATTATGCCCAGTTATACTTTTGTGTCCACCGCCAATGCGTTTGTATTACGGGGTGCTAATATCGTGTTTGTGGATATTCGCCCTGATACTTTAAATATTGATGAAAGGTTGATTGAACGGGCGATTACCCCCAAAACCAAAGCGATAGTGCCGGTGCATTATGCGGGCGTTGCCTGTGAGATGGATACGATTATGGACATCGCCGAGCGCCATCAGTTGTGGGTGATTGAGGATGCCGCGCATGGGGTATTGGCTTATTATAAAGGTCGCGGCTTAGGCACAATTGGGCATTTCGGTTGCTTTAGTTTTCATGAAACCAAAAATTACAGTTGCGGCGAAGGCGGTGCAATTCTGGTTAATCATGAGCGACATGCGTTACGTGCGGAAATTATTCGCGAAAAAGGCACGAATCGCAGCCAGTTTTTTAGGGGCGAAGCGGATAAATATACGTGGCTGGATATTGGCTCCAGCTTTTTGCCCAGCGAATTGCAGGCGGCGTTTTTATATGCACAGCTTGAATCAGCCGAACTGATTGAAAAAGATCGTATGGCTTCTTGGCAATACTATTATCAAAGATTAAGTCCTTTGGCAGCTAAGGGTTTGCTGGAGCTGCCGGTGATTCCGGCAGATTGCCAACAGAACGCGCATTTGTTTTACATCAAAACCCGTGATCTTAAAGAGCGTACGCAACTCATCGCGCATTTATTGGCAGAGGAAGTGATGGCGGTGTTTCATTATGTGCCGCTGCACAGCTCAGTGATGGGGTTAAAACACGGGCGATTTGCAGGCGCAGATCGCTACACGACGATAGAGAGCGAGCGCATTGTGCGTCTGCCTTTGTATTACCAATTAGATTCAGCCAGCCTCGAACATATCCTTAAAGCTATTTATTTGTTCTATGCTTAAGCCAATAGTCAAGCCACCTATCTCGATTGCGCTTTACGTCACCCTGTTTATATTGACGCTGTTGCTTGCTGTGCAATTGGCACGCAGCATCGTGATGGTCAGCATGGATATGGAAGCTTCGGCTGCGGGGACGATGCAGATTAATTGGCGTGATAATGCCAGTCAATTTTCTGAATTCAAATCAAAAAAAATGCGGGTTAGCCCAGGCAGGCAAACCTATTTTTGTATTTTTTTGACCTTAGCGGAGGTTGATGAAATCAGGATAAATCCTATCAATACCCCCGCAAATATCATCCTTAATAATCTCGTTATCCGCAGATTAGGGTATGAACAGGCTATTTTTGACACCGATAAACATTTTCAGGCGTTTAAGCCAGGCGCAGCATTAACTGATTTTAAAAGCGCCCATAATCAACTGCGACTGCGTACTTTGGGTAACCATGCCCAGTTTGAATTTGCGGTTCAGCATCCGCAAATTAATACCCAAAATACCGCCTTAATCGACCTAATTAATTTAAAGCTTGGCTTCATTGCCCTAGCGTTGCTTATTACGCTTGGTTTTGCCTATCCCTTGCTGCATCTGCCTTTGTTGTTGATAAGCATGGTGGGCGCCTTAGTTTATTTCAGTCCTTTTGCTGCAAATTATGCGGCCATTAATGTAACGCTACAGTCAGCACAAAATAATCAACTAGCGGTCTATTGGGCGGCTGAACATCAAGCGTATTCGGAACAGCAAGCCAGACATATTGATACCCAGGCGGGTAGTCATGCCTATCGTTTGGGTATGGGTGATTTAAAGGGCATACAGCATATTCGTATTGATCCGTTGACCGCCACTGGCAAGGTATTGATTGAGCAAATTGAAATTTCAGCGTTTGGATATGACCCCATCGTTTTAAATGCTAAAAATCAGTTTAGAAGCATCGATTTTTCAAAAAATCCCCACCTAAAGATAACCGGAGATTCATTGGCATTCACTGCTGACAACGCAGATGCTTTTTTTGAATTTAGCGTGGAGGCAGAAACATTTAAAATACACCAGACCATAGAATTGTATTATTGCTTATTGGCATTATTAGGGTTTATGACCCTGCTGTTTTATGTGGTTAAATTGAAATATCCTGCGTTTGATAAAACCCTTGCCGGTATTAATATTCGCGTCGGGGTAATAATTATCAGCATGATGCTGATGCAGTGTTTTTGGAGTAATGTGCATGATTTTTATGTTGATTTGTTTAATATAAAGATTCTTTTTTTATTGATCGCGCTAGGACTTGTTGCCGGTTTTTTTTATACCAGCGCGCAAGTGTATCTATTGTATTTTGTGGTTTTTGTGGCAATTTTTTTTAATACACAATTAAAACAGCAGCACGCAACCATTACGCTGGACTTGCAAACACCGGTAAACAGTGAGGTAGCGGTATATTGGGCCAATAAATTTGAAGCGTATCAGGAAAATAAAGTCGCACGGATTAAAACCCATGCAGGTGATAATTTAATTAGATTGGATTTGGCTAGTTTAAAAGAGATTTATAGTATTAGAATTAATCCGTTGGCGAGCAAAGGCCAGGTATCAATCAAAGCGATAAGCTTAAGTGATTTAGGCTATGACCCCATCTGTTTAGAGGCCAAAAATAATTTTTATGCAGTCGATTTTAAACACACTAACGCCGTTAAAGTTTCTGGAGATAGCTTAGTATTTGATGCGAAAGATGCCGACGCTTTTTTTGAAATGCAGCTCAATACCGATGGGTTTAAAGCGACTAATACCTTAAAGGCTTATCTGGGATTTTTAGGATTGCTGACACTGATTAATTTAGGCGGCAGGTGTTTGAAAAAAAGCTATCCGGCGTATACAAATACTATCACCCAGCATAGTTTAAAAATAGGCGGTATTATTATTGCGGTTATGCTATTGCAATGGATTTTTTCGGCAGACTATGGGTTTTTTATTGATTATCAAGCGAATGAATTGGTAATAACCACTGCGGGTGAGTTGGCGCAACAGGCGATTTTAAATACCCCCGATACAATTAATAGCAATAATATCGTGCATATCGGTTTATTAAATTTAGCTTATGGGGTCATTGTAATATTGGCATTGTTGTTGGTGGGTATTTTTTCTAAATTAGAAAATGCAGTTTATTTAGCGGTGTTTATATTGCTTTGCACGGGTATTGCTTATGTAATTAAAGATAAAAATACCCTGATTCATATTGAAATGGATTCCAGTATTGAAAATCGCTTAAAAGTCTATTGGGCAGATGAAGCGGAAATTTATCGAGAGCAACATTCCGCCAGTGTAAATACGCAAACAGGGTCGCATCGTTATACCTTATCCATGGCGAATTTTAATAACATCCATAATATTCGTATTGAACCGCTGAATGCCGCAGGTAGAGCGACTATTTCAAAAATTGAAATTAATGAAATTGGTTATCAGCCTATTATATTAGATGCCAGCAATCACTTTTACGCGGTTGACCCGATTGAAAAAAGCAAAGCGACCAATAAAGCCATGACTGAACGGCTCGGGTTTGAACAAGACAAATTAGTCTATGTGGCAACCGATGAGGATGCGTTTTTTGAATTGATTGTGCAACCGGATGCTTTTAAAGCCAATTATCCGGTGAGCTTCTATCTACAGTTTATGGCATTGTTAGGCGGCATTTGGGTTTGTTTATATACCGCCAATTACAAATTCGGCTATTTTCAACGGGACAGTGCGATTATCACCTTGCGGGTTTGTTGGGTATTAGTGGCGGTGATGATCGTGCAAATGGCCTGGTTATCTGATTATGATGCGCATCCTGATGAAAAAGCGCATATTGATTCCATTGAGTATTACACGCAGTATTGGAAACCCCCAGTGGTGGGTGATCAGCGGGCATTAAATACTTATCAATACCCCTGGGGTGTGTCGCGGCTGGATGATTTGGGTATCAGTTATCTGCTTATGGGTAAATTAAAAAACCTAATGACGCGCTTTGCAGAAGATACCGTTTTTACCTGTCGAGTGTTTAATAGCCTATTAATTGCATTGTTACTGCTTGGTTCTAGTCATAAACGTTTTACGGTCTATTTAATTCCGCTGTTGTGCCTGCCGCAAATATGGCATTTATTTTCTTATGCCAATCGCGATGGATTTGCCTTGTGGCTGGCTATTTTGTTAGGGTGGCAAGTGGCGAATAAAGACAGTAGCTTATATCGGTATTTAAACGCTAAAACTGGATTGGTTCAATGGCGGAATATACTATTGCCGATGGTGTTATTAGGGTTATTAAGTATTGAACTGACTAATTATATTATCTATATTTTATATGTTGTAGCGATATTAATATGGCAGGGGTTATGTTTAAAAACGCAGCGCAAGCAATTTTTAATAAGGTGTCTAGTTTTAGTTTTATTGGCCGGATCCATTTATGGGGTTAGAAAAGCTGGGGATATTTATCTTAACGGCTTTGATAAACAAGCACAAAAAATAGCCTATGCAGAAGCCATTGCGGCACCGGATTTTAAGCCTTCAGTGGCAGCCACGGATAAAGGCTATTTTGGCCTACGTTTACAGCAAAAAGGCGTGGATGCGCTAACCTTGTTTGAACCCAGATGGGAATGGCAGGTTTTAACTTTTAAAAGCTTTGCCGGCACGTATGGCAACCAAGTGGCTGAATATTCGCCTGAATGGTATTATTCCTTTGTTACTTATTTATATAGCTTGATAGCATTGATATGGTTGGTTACAACTTTTAGCTATGGTGATCGTAAAGCATGGGTGTTAACTGCAATAACGATACTCTTTGTTATGGGGGATTTACTCATGGGATTTTTATATTCGTGGACGTATGATTTTCAACCTCAAGGCCGTTATATTTTTCCGTTAATTCCCATGCTGATGGTTTATATATTTAAAATGGCTCCGCTTTGGGGCGATAAAGTTAAAGCATTATTGCTTAGCAGTGCCTTGTTGCTTTTTGTATTGGGGTTATTTTCGTTTCGTTTGATAGCATTAAAATATTTGCTTAGTTAAAGTCGTGTATAACGATGAGGATTAACGGCTCAGCGAAGCAAATGCACCGAACCGTTCAATCCTAATGCGTTATTTAATACACCAACAGTGTTGCAGATTGTAATTCAAAAACATAATTGCCCAAATTTTTTAACGTAGCTTGATAATATTCACCAGACGCTTTTACCATCTGCCTCTGCACATGACAAAAATCACTGAACCAATAAACATTTTTTAAATCAATAAACTGCATAAGTGACTGCAATGCAATATTTAGCGAATATGCAGCATTGAATAGCGCATCACGGATAAAATCCAACCCCACCCTAAAAATGCTTTTGTAAGGTGCTGATGTTTTTTGACCTGTGCGGCTTGACGTTCTCATGCTGCAACTCGCCCGTGCGATGTACCCAGCAATAGGCAGTGACCGGCACAATCAAAAGCCGCTTGATACGTTAAATAGATTGCCTTTCCTTGGCTTTTAATCGGATAGCCGTTTATTTAAAACGGCGATTTTCAAATTGTCCGTGAGCGAGATAGTGCGAACCTAATCCCATTGTTAAAGCCGCTAAATCAGGGTTTAGTTCAAGGTATTTTTCAGGTAAAAAATCTTTCGGTAAGACGGCGAGGACAATATTGGTGGCATTGCAAGGTTTTTGTAAGACGCAAATTGACTGACCTAATGCCACTTTGCCACGATGAAACGTGCCATCTTCCGCTTTAACAGTTTCGTTCAATTGGATATGAGGTTGATTGCCATGAAAAATACCTTCAACGTCAAGTTGTAAATGTTGCGACCAGACTTGAATTGCCTGTGGGTCAATAAATTGATTGAGATGTACACGGTCACTTATTTGGGTCAGATTGGAAGCAAAAACAGGCCTGTGTTCGGGAATATTAAAATCGAGGAAAGTGAAAACAATTTTTCCACCTGGTTTTAAAACGCGTCTAAACTCAGCCAGATAAGCATAAGATTCTTCATGGAGTAAGTGGGTAAAGACAGAAAAAGCCGTCACCATATCCACACTATTATTTTCTAAGGGAATAGTAAAGTCGGCTGCTTTAATAAATGTCCAGTCAGGACGATTACATAACTCTTGGGCATAGTCTAATAATTCTTGTACAACATCAATACCGATATAGCTCAATTGTGGCATTTCTTTAAGCGCGTTTGCTAAGCGCCCAGCACCACAACCGACATCAAGCACTGTGTCATTAGCTTTTAGGCCATGTTGCAATAATAATTCCCGCTGAAAGATACCGAAGGGTATAAAGTTTCCACCGATACTTTGCGCCATCGCGCTATGTTTATCGGTATTGGCAAGATTTTTCTGTACCAGTTTATTGTAGTCTGACTCGAAATGTTTTTGCATAATAAATGTTTAGATTTTAGAAAACAAAGAAAATGTTTGACATTTGACATTTGACATTTGACATTTGACATTTGACATTTGGAATGGCCATTGTAAAAATTTCCTAATAAATTATGGTTAACAAGATGCTACAAGAAATTTGATTCTATCATCACTAAGGATTCCGCCAAAAATAACTTCCCTGAGTTATTGTAGGGGCGAATGAGTCGCCCCTACAGGGTGCATCCATAAATCGGGAAGTTACTTTTAGCCAAATCCTAAAGATGTCAGTTGCATTAATTTTCGGCTAAATGGTAAGGTTTATAGGGGGTCATGTTACTCAATTTGATTGTTTTTGCAGCTAAACCAATCAAAATAAATCCAATCAGCATAGACCACTTGCTGTATTGCCACGAAATGGGTTCATAGTATAGCTGTAATTTGCCGCTTATATCTGCCGGTAGCTCGAGTTTTACCAGTGCGTTTTTATAAGCAACCACGGGGTATTCCTTTTCATTCACCAGCGCATGGTATCCAGGCCAATATACCCGTGAAAAAATTAAGGTGCGCTTTACGCTGGCGGGTTTGACATTAAACCATTCATGGGTCATGCCATCACTATGATCCAGGCTTATTGATCCGTCAATGGTTTGATAGGTTAAAGATCCGGCTGTTAATCTGGGTGTGACGGGCTGAATCAATAGCTTATTTTTTATCCAATAAGGCTCGATCCCTAAACCGGCTTTGTTCAAAGACGCTGCGATATCAGGTGTGATGTCGCTAGTCAACGCGCAAATAGCGCTAATATTCATTAATTGATAATTAAACAGCCCTGCAATGCCTTCGGCAGGTTGACTGATGCTGTGCAAAGATTCCTGAGGCTTAAAATACCCATGTGAGGTTGTCGAAGGAAATAGCTTTTGGATACCGTTATGTCCAACGGGTGAATAGCCATTAATACTTTTTACGCCATACAATAAAAACTGTGCCGAAAAAAGATTGGAAAGCGTTTCATGGTTATTGCCAGCTATTGGCGCTAAATTGAGGACATAGCGGTTTTTTGGAAAAGATTCTGAAATGGCGTTACTGAGATGGGAATATTTAAGGTGTGATGCTGCCAGGGTATTAGTTTGCAATATAATCCCTAACCAAGCTAAGAATGAGGCAATACACAGGATACTGAACGGATAGGTGGTTATTTTCCGCTGTTTAGAGAAGGGGAAAATTAACAGCAAACAAAGTAAGATAAAAAAAACCACCGATAGTATGTTGCGACCTTTAAAAACCGAAGTGTCAGCGGAGAATAATTGCATGAGTGAAAAGAAGCCCATACTCCATAGATAATAGCGTAACCGCGTTGATGAATAACATAATTTAGATTTATCAATAAAATACACGATTATGGTCGCCATGAATAATATGGCTACTGGAAAATAGCGAAATGGCCAGCGTGTGGCGTTAAGCTGGCTGGATGAAAAAAGCAGTATTAGGGCGGCGGCGGTTGCTGCCAGGATAATGTTTAAGTCGACGGATTTATTATTGGCATGTTGGTAAAAAAACAGCGGCAACAAGGCAATGATGCCTACATAACCCAGCGCTATAGGTAAGTATTTATAGCCGCCAAACCAATGGATGTAAGTATGAAAAAACGGGTTAAAGAAATTAATAACATACCCCCATGAAGGCACTAAGAAATTACCCGTATTATTAATCGCACTGCTTCTTTCGATTAAGGTTTTATTAAGGATATATTCTGACATCAAGGGGACTGCGGCGATTAAAACCGCACAAAGGCCAATTAGACAGAAGGGTAGCAAGCGGGTGGCACGTCGATATTGCCTATAATCAAAGATCAGCAGAATAACAAATAGCACAAAATAAGCCAGTTGCATTTGGGTGCCCGCAGAGGCAAATAAGCAGCATAACGACAACAGCGCATAACAAAATGCTTGCATGCGTTGCGCCTGACGAAATTGCAGCAGCGCTGCAAAGCTCACCACAAACCAGGCAAATGCCGAAGCATAGTTCCACCACGAAGCACAAAATACATAAATAAAAACTTGATTAGTGGCGACCATGAAACCAAGCAGTAATGAATACTTAGGGCGGATAGTAAGGACTCGCCCTAACCAATAACTGCCCATAATAACCAAGGTAATATTCAGCCAGGCAAAAAAATCAGCTATCAGATCTAAAGATGCTATTTTTGCAGCAAGCAATGCAGTCAAAATGGTTTGCGGAGAAAACGGCGAGATTTGCATGTCCACTAAAATATTGCCGCCCCAATAAGTATTGGTCGTTAATATCGGTACATGTCCGCTTAACCAAATGTTTCCCATTTCACGAAAAAAGGGTAAAAAAACATTTTGGGCATCATCAATAAAGAAAAAATCCTGGAATTTCCAGCGGGCGATCAGTACGATTGCTAAGCCCATAAGGCCACAAAGAACCAGTCTGCTTGTTAAAGTATTCATAGTCATAATATAAGGCTAAGCCGTTATAAACGCAGATTTAATCGCAAGTTGCGTCTTAATTATAAAGATTCTCCAACTAAGCCAAAATATCGTCATCTCGGCAGGGATTGCCGAGATCCAGAAGCCACGGATGGCATCCGATGAATACATCCCTGTGATCTGGATTCCGGCAATCCCTGCCGGAATGACGTGCTTTGAAACTTGTGTAGATACTTAATGTTCTTTGAAGGGAGGGGAAATTGTTGAACCACTATTGTATTACCCAGAATCTTTCGTGTGCTAAACGTTATCAAGGCTGTTTATCATTAAATACCTGCAAAGCTCTCGCGACCATATCGTCCATATCGTAATAGCGGTTTTCGGCTAAACGCCCCACTAAGGTAATATTTTTAAACTGCGCAGCATATTGTTGGTACTGGGTATATTTTTGGGCATTGGCTTCGGTAAAGATGGGGTAATAAGGGATGTTTTTACGCGCATCGTGCCGGTCAAAAGCTTGCGGAAATTCTTTTACAATGGTGGTTCCTGCACTTTTTTGACCATTGATGTGCTTAAACTCCGTGATACGGGTGTAATCATAATCGTTCGGGTAATTAACTGTAGTGACCTGCTGGAATTGTTCTACTGGATGATGTTCAAAGTCAAAATGTAGCGAACGATAGGGAATTTCACCAAAACGATAATCAAATAATTCATCAATCATGCCGGTATAAATTAATTCCCCTTTAAAGGGACTACCCAATAGCGTTAACGCACCGGATTCGACGTCAAAATCCATGACCGCTTTAAAGTCGGTATTGAGCATTAAACTGATATTGGGGGATTTCAGTAATTGCTCAAAAATCTTGGTGTAGCCATATTTGGGGACGGCCTGATAGCGATCCTGAAAATAACGGTTATCACGCGAAACATGCACGGGGACGCGCGCGGTCACTTCGCCGGCAATCTCTTCCGGCTTAAGCCCCCATTGTTTGGCGGTATAGTTGACAAATAATTTATCGTAAATAAAATCAGCCAGAAATTTTAAATCAGCATCGTCTTGCTGCCGCAATTCCAAGATTGGGACTTTTTTGCCGTAACCATAAATGCTCATCAGTTTGGCAGTCAAGGTTTCTGCCAATGCGGTGGGGAAGAGTTGCTCAATGGCATTGAGGTTAAAAGGTGCGGGAACTTGCTGACCGTCTATAAACGCCAAAACCTGATGCTGATAGTTGCGCCACTCGGTAAATTGCCCGAGATAATCGAACACGGCTTTGTTATCAGTATGGAATAAATGCGGGCCGTACTGATGAATCAACACGCCGTGTTCATCAAAGCAATCATAGCAATTGCCGCCAATATGCCGACGTTTGTCGATCACTAAAACACGTTTTTGGCGCGAGGCCAATCGTTCTGCCAGTACACTGCCCGCGAAGCCAGCACCGATAATAATATAGTCAAACATGCGTCAAGGTCTTGTAATTAATAAACAAGCTTGCATTATAGCGTTTATCGGGGCATTCAGGTAAGTTGTTCTCCCTAACTGGACCATGGCAAAATTCAAGTGCAAAAAAAAGCCGATACCCTCTTTAAAGGTACCGGCCTCGGATAGCGTGCGCAAATATTCTGTTATGTAAGCATAGTCGAGTTACCACTATTTACAATAAATGCGCCTAATAATCCTCGGGGAATAAAGGATTATTTTAATTGGGTAGGCATGCAGGTCATTGGCGCCATTGTTCAAGGTAGGTTACTTTCTGCGGCAGGTTTAGGCGTAATTTTTTTAGGCGGTAATTTACGCCACAATCCACCCGTTTCAAAACACTGCCAGCCCCATTTTAACCACTTCAATAATGCTACCGCCAGCCAGAGCGACCACAGCAACATCAAGCTGCGATAAGCCAATAGCGGGACGGAAATAATACCCGCAACAGGCAGTTGCGCGGCGCTGCGATCTTGATACCAATTTAAATCGGTGGCGCTAGATTGATTGCCGCTGATTTGCATTTCAGGTGACCCCAGCAAGCCTTTTTCGACGGCAGAAAATAAACACAAACCCGCAAGTAACGTTAACCCCACCAACAGGATTTGTACGGCATTAAAAGTCGCTGCTTTGGGTAATGCTTCTCTGCCACGTAAACCCAGTAGACACAACCAGCCGACCACCAGTAAGGCTGATTCTATCGGCAATTGGCTTAATCCCAACAACAGTAAAAACCACTGCCAATACTTTAAGGGCGTTAAGCCTGATTTTGCTAAACCCACAGCTAATAGCGCCATCACCAATAAAAATCCCCAGAATAAAACCGCAGGGCCTAAACGTGGCCCGAAGGTATACAGCACCCAGCGGTCGCTACCGACAGTCAGTTTAATATGGCTGTTGACACTGGCTAAGCCGATGTTGACCTCTGGCGTGGTAAAACGTAATCCGACGGCTTGGGATTGCTGCCAGAGCAGTTGCCATTCTTGTGCGCCAGGCTTGACGGGTAAGGTCACGGTATTGGCCTGTTGTTGAATCGGCTGTGTTACGCCATCAATCGTTACTGATTGCAAATGGGCAGCGGCAGGCAAGGTTAAAATATGTTGCCCCCCTTTCGAGCTTTTTAAGTGTAAAACCAAGGTGTTTTCGGTGATGCGTTTACCTGGGGACACGCTTAATTGACTGTGATCAACCGTCAAGGTTTGACCACTGACCGCCTCAGGTTTGGTGAGCAATAAGCGCAGTTTTTCACCCGGATAAGGCCGCCACTCTGGCTGCCAATCGCTAGCCTGAATCGGATGCACGGGCGCAAGCCCTTCGCTGGTCAAGTGCCAAAGCGGGCTAACCGCTACCGCCCATGTTTCTGCCCATTGGTTAGACAGGGGGGCAGTTAATTCCAATTGCGGGGTCTTTTCCAATACCGATTCCCAGCCTGCTTGGGTTTGCGCTGCGTCAATATTCAACAGCACTTGTTGTTTATCAACCCTGAGACCTGCACTGACCACCGATTCTCCCGGCAATAACGGCACGGCTAAAAATGCCGCAGAGTCGGCGGGAGTCAGGCGAATGACTTCAGTGTGAACATGCCAATCTAAGCCTAATTGCAGCGTCCGTTTAATGCTAAATAACGCCGGTAATAGGCTGGTAGATTCTGCGGCAGTGCCGGTTTGCACGGCTTTAAGCACGCGGGTGAATTGTAATTGCGCGTCGCTGATGCCATGTTCATGCACGCCGCTTTGTTCCCAGCCAGTTTGGTTGATGGTGACCCGATGCGGCTTTAACGGTAGGCTTAACGAAAATTTATCTAAAGCAGGGGGTTTGCCTTGCATGATTAACTGGTGGCGACCTTTGGTGACTTGCAGCCATAACTGCCCTTCGGCATCACGCATTAACGGTGCTTTGGCAATGCCATCTACCATGACTTGCTCAGGTAGCCATTGATTTTGCTGTGCTGGCAGGGGAATGGCGACGGTTTCTTCAGCATCAATTTGTAGCTTGAGCTGTAACAGGTCTGGCGTGATATTAATCTGTGCTTGTGCGATTTGCGCGCAACTTGGCAGGCAATCAGGGGGCGTTAATAACCGGGTTTTGAGATCGTCCAGTACCGTTTGCGGGGGAAACTCCGCCTTCGCTGGCGCACTGGGGATCAGTAAAAATGGCAGCAATAATAACCCCAGCCAAGCTGAAAGTGTGCCAGATGGTGCGGGTTTAAATTTTTGCAGGCCCCCAAACAGTAATAACGCTAACAATGCCACCAAGGCGACCCGTAAAAAATTCAGCAAACAGGTTTGCAGCGGCGATAAAAACCATAATTTAACCCGCTGTTGGCTGTCCACCGCGCCATTCCAAGTCAGGCTGATTTTATGCCATTGCCATTGCGGTAAACCAGGCCCTGTTTGCACATTGGCGGTATTGTAGGATTGCACTTCGGCTACGGCGTATTCATTTTTAGAAGTGCTGCGCATTTTAGCGATAGGTTTTTTCAAGGCATCAGTCATTGCTGGGGCAGGGCTTGCCGAGACCATAGATGCCAGCTCATTACCCACCGCCGCTTGCATAGATTGCCAAGGCATTTCGAGTTGTGGATGCAAGCCAATACGCACTTGTGCAACCATAAACGGAATGGTAATGATGATTAGACTTAAGCCACACAGCTTACGATAGTTATCTAAGAGCGTTAATAGCTTACTGCTCGGCACTATTCTAAGTAACGCTATCGCGGCCAATAGGTTTAACCAAATAAAATGCGGCGCATCCGCCTCATGCCAAATAAGTATTAAGGCTAACAACGCAAACAGTCCCCATTTGAACTGCCACAGATGCGCAACCGCAAATGCGGCAATCAACACCATAAAAATATCCAGCAACGTCCAGCGCGCCAGCCAACTGTCCGGCACATTATCAACGCCGCTCGCCGCCAACAGCCGCCAGCCCGGCGGTAAATTGATAACCGTATTCACTTGATGAAAGGTTTGTTGCCAACCGGTGACGCTTAAATCATCAATAGCGCCTTGATAACGGCTGTCTGCTTGGACATTTAGTGCGCCTTGCCGCACCTCAAACCCCACTTCGCCGGTTGCTGAGCGGGTGATCAACTGGCTTTGCTCGTTTAAGCTCACTTTGCCCAGCGCCGTTTCTGGTAAGACATTTAAGCGCCAATCACGGGTCATAGTGCAGCCGATCTGATCATTCAGGGTATAACCTAAGCCATCAAAATCTAGCCATAACTGCCGTTTTAAAGTCAGTTGATTGGGTTCTGGATCAGGATTGCCGCGCCGCATGACTTTCAAATTCATTGCCTGCCCAGCCTTAAGGCGATAAGCGGGCAAGCTTTGCCAATCGGCAGGTAAATTGGTCTGGCTAGGGTCAATCGCCTCCAAATCGACGACTTCAACCACTCTTAACGAAGGTTGCGCGGCTAATACCCATATTTCCGATGTTGGCCACGCGCTGCTTGCGGGTAAAGTAATGCTATCTTTAAGCGTGGCCTGTCTCGCCAGCAATTTAAGCTGCCAATGTCCCGGACGTACTTGCACCACTAATTGCCCGTCGGCTTCCAGGCGCGCGGGCAAGGGACTGTCAAGGCGCATTGCGGTAAAACCCGTCAATAAGGCTTGCGATAATTTCACTTCCCGCGCCGTGCCTGCCACATCCAATTCGATATGCGTTTCTACCTGTAACGGCACATCATCTGTGATTTTTCTAAACACCTGCAAATCCAGTTTGTCGGATACTTTCCCCGCCTGAGCGCCGCCGCGTTCGCTGTCCTTCAACCACAGCAAGCCCTCTTTGATAGCAGGGGTGACGATAGGCGTGTTGTTAATAGTGAGTTTGATCAAGCCGGTGTTGTCGGGTATCTGTAATTGTTCTGGAATAAAATCCCAGTTAAATTGTCCTTGAATATCATAACGTCCGGGTTTTAGTTTTAAGGCGGGGAGATCATCTTTGGCAACCACTAATGCCGGTTGTTTGTTAATCGTCACTTGCTGAGGCCAGTACTCTTCATCCCCTGGCAAAAGCACCCAGCTTTCCTGATCAACTTGCCAGAAACCTGAGAAACTGCCCTGTGTGTTGTTTAAAGTCAGCGTTAATTGCCCAGGCCAGCTACAGTATTTTTGCTCAAATTGATTATAGATAAAAGCGCAATTATGGTTGGTATCACCTTGTAACACCCAGTTTATCCAGGGTTTTAGCGGTTCTGGAACTTGTTCCGGCGTTAATGGTTGCGATGCCGCTGGAATTCCCCATAGGCTGATCAACAATGTAAAAAGGCTTAAAGTAGCTTTCATGATGTACTCCTTAAAATACTGACGGACAGTTTAGCTATAAAAACCGCCATAAAACCGGACAGATACTGCTGAATATTTGACTCAAATGCGTTTAGGCATTAAACACAATAGATTGAGTTATTTAATCTTTTTTCTCTCCAACCTTCTTCCCGAAGGCGGTTGTCGGCGTTAGAGTATTTCATTGGGCGAATTCACCTATTAAGATTAAACTGCCGCGTCAAAAAAAGTGCGGCAATTGAGCGGGCTTCAGTACATTCGCCAGTTGCCAGCAAGGCATCTATACAGTTTATATCCCATTCAATCACCTCCAGCGCTTCCGGTTCATCGCCGGCTAATTTTTCCGGGTAGAGATCTTCAGCAATCACTATATCAATGGTATGTTCCAGATAAGCGGGCGCGATAGTTAGTGAGGTTAGGTGATGCAATTTATGCGCACCATAGCCAACTTCTTCTTTTAGTTCACGATTTGCGGCCTCCAGAATCGACTCGCCTGCATCAATCTTACCTTTCGGCAAGCCGAGTTCATAGCGATCAATACCCGCTGCATATTCTCGAATTAATAACACCGTGGAAGCATTCAAGAGCGGCACAATCAACGCCGCACCGCCTGATTGGCCACGTTTTAAGCGCTCATAGTTGCGTAGCTGACCATTGCTGAATTCAATTTCCAAGGCTTCAATATGAAATAAGCGACTTTTAGCCAGAGTCGTCTGGCTGAGAATTTTAGGTTTTGGCGGCATATTGATTCTCAAAGGTAATTAGCGCATGGTAACGGCAATTTTTAATATTGTCGATTTTATAAAACATCCCGATTCGTCATCCGCATTTTGCCTAACGGTATACAGCTTGTATTTTTATAGGGTAATTAAAGTGCTGTGAATTCTTAAACCGTTTAGCGTTATAATCGACCTGTACTTTAACTTAAGAGGAACACACTGATGGATGCACAGCAAATTTTAGATATGTTTTTGAACTCAGGTAATGAACTTGTCAATAAAGGTAAAGCCCTTGCCGAAGAACAATTGAAGATTCCTGCCAATGAGGGTGATCGTCAAACTATGCTAGATGGCGCAGGCAAAGGTGCGATGGCAGCGGGTGCTTTGGCGTTATTGTTGGGGACTAGCGTTGGTCGAAAACTGACTGGTGCCGGTTTTAAGCTCGGTAGCTTAGCCGCAGTGGGTGGCGTTGCTTATAACGCTTTTCAAAAATGGCAAAGTCAACAAGCGGCACCGGTCGCAAATGCAGGACAGCCGCTTACTGAACTTTCTGGTGCCGCTAGCGATCAGCGTGGCAAGGTGTTGCTAACCGCCATGATTGCAGCGGCTAAAGCAGACGGTACGGTTGATGATCAAGAAAAAGCTATGATTACGCAACAATTGGAAAAGCTCAATATGGGTGATGCCGCAAACCAGTTATTGGCAGAATTGAATAAACCGCTGGATATTAAAGCGGTTGCGGCTGGTGCCGATTCACCGGCTGCTGCGGCTGAGATTTATTTAATTTCGCGCACTATCATTAACATGGATAACGATCAGGAACGCAGCTACATGGAGCAATTAGCCAAAGAGCTGGGCTTGGCGCCGGATCTGGTTGCACAACTGGAAAGTCATATTAAAGCTTGATCTATTTAGGGAGTGACGGGGTTTTGTAACCCATGTATCGTTCCCGCGCTCGCGTGGGAACGATAACGTCCCTGCCTATGAGGATATTTATGGTTCATGGCTTATTTCGCACATGCCCAACCCAAAAACATGCAAAAGGCTTTGCCGCACTCTTGGTGATTTTGGTGTTGCTCATTGGTATGACTACCATCACCCTGACTGTTTCGCGCTCGGGCATATTAGAACAGCAACTTGCGGGCAGTGATATCCGCACGCAAGAGGTACAAAAAGCTGCCGAAGCGGGTTTAGAATACGCACTGGCGGCTGGAATGCCTGCCATCACCAGCACAATCAATTGTGGCACAGGCCCCGGCTGCCCGCCACCGATACCAACGCCCAATCCATCAGGTAATAATTGTCCAGTAACATCCAGTGACTGTAGTCCGTTTTTGGGCAATGATAAAGGTATCCTTAAATTGGCATTGGAATACGCCCCCAGCCCCGACCCAAATTACATCAAAATCACCGCAACAGCCAAACAAGAGGATAACGATAGCTTTGCGTCTATTAGCTGTTATGTGCAACGTGACCCTGCCACTGGTAATGTTGTGCTTATTCCAGGTACTTGGAAGGACTTCTAAAATTAAGCGCTGCAACCTATAACCCGTTATAAGTATTGCCCAGTGCAAGTGTATTTAACCACTATGGGGCGTAACGTTAGCCGCTTTAAAATGGTAGAATGCTAAGCATGTAAGTAAGTCCGTTGCTTTTGAACCTTGCGATAGACGCACAAATTGGGTAACGCTTAAGCCATAATGTACCTTTAAAACGTTTTACCCTTCATACCTTAAATCTAACAGCACTTTGCTTTCAAAGAGGACTCTATGCGGAACTGGAAACAATTACCCGGTCTGATAGGCATCATCATTATTTTGGCGGTGGTTTTGTATGTCGCCTTTTATTTCATTTTTTTGGATTTATTCGTAGACCTTTGGTGGTTTCAATCTTTAAAATTTGAAAGCTATTTTTGGCTCAGATTGCTTTATCGTTTCTTTCTCTCCGGTGGTGTTACCTTGGCGTTTTTCGCCATCTTCTTTTTTCATTTTTGGATTGCTTCCCGTTATTTAGGTGTAAATCCGCCGGATGACGTATTGGCTGACATGGACAAACGGCAGCGTTTTCAACGTTTTGCCGATATGTTTATGAGTGGCTCGGTCAAATTTTATACGCCCATATCGTTGCTGTTAGCGATTTTTATTGCCATTCCTTTTTATGATCATTGGGAAGCAACATTGCTGTATTTTTTCGGCAGCGATTCCGGCGTAAAAGATGCCGTGTATGGCAACGATGTTAGCTTTTACATGTTGTCATACCCCACCTATCAGTTGATTCAGCAAGAGCTATTATTTACCGCCACGCTGGTTTTCTGTCTGGTCGGCATTTTGTATTGGCTGGAACATATTTTTGTACCGCACCAAAGCACCGAATTTCAGTTCGGCGCCAAACTGCATTTGACGATTTTAATCGGCTTTGTGGTGGCGTTTGTAGTTTGGGGATTTTTGCTGGAGCGTTTTGCACTGCTGTATACGGACACCCATGAACCGGTCTTTTACGGCCCAGGATTTGTCGAAATCCGTTATCAATTGCCGCTTATCTGGCTGTCGATTGCCACTTTTTTGGCAACCGCCGTCACCGCCATTCTGTTTATTTTTTCAGAAAAACATCGCATTAAAACCCCGTTCCTCATCTCTTTGGCGGCTTTTTTAGCGGTTCTGCTGCTACCGTTCGTGCAATTTATTCCAAATTTATTGCAACAATATATTGTTAACCCCAATCCGGTTAAAGCTGAAAAGCCTTTCATGCAGCATAATATTGATGCCACACTGGCAGCTTATGATTTAAACAACATTCAGACGGTCGATATAACCGTTAAACTGGATGCAGCTAAGGATATAGAAACTTGGGGTACGCAAAAACGCTTTGAAAATATTCCGGTGTGGGATAAAGAATTTATCATCGACAGCTATAAGCAACTGCAAGAAATCAGGCCGTATTACAAATTTTTGTCGGTGGATGAGGATCGCTATTTTATTCTCAACCACACGCGGCAGGTTAATATCGCCGCCAGAGAAATAAACGTCTCTAAGCTGCCGCCAGAAGCGCAAAACTGGGAAAACATCCACATGCGCTATACCCATGGCTATGGCGCGGCGATTACCCCCGCTTCGCAGGATGCGAACAAACCATTAAGCTGGTATTTACGGGATTTAAACATGAGTTCCGATGTGGGCTTAAAGGTTAAACATCCTGATCTCTATTACGGCATGGAAAAATTTGATTACGCCATTGTCCCGAATAACCTTAATATCATGGGTATTGCCGGTTCCGATCCTTGCGTTCAAGAGGCTTATCATGGCGAAGGCGGCGTGCCGATTCCCTCCGCCTTTAGAAAAGCGTTGTTTGCGTTTTATTTTAAAGATGAAAAAATATTCTTTTCCACCAATATTTCTAATGAGAGTAGAGTCAAAATTCATCGCAATATCAATGAACGGATTGCCAAGCTCACGCCGTTTCTGCACCAAGACAAAGACCCATACTTGGTGATGACCGAAGACCGCTTTTACTGGATACAGGATGCGTACACCTTATCCGATAAATATCCTGCGGCGAAACTGGCGGAAGATGACTTTCTGGATGGGGACGAACGTTTCAATTACATCCGTAACTCCGTTAAAATTGTCGTGGATGCGTTTGATGGCGATGTGGATTTTTACATTACTGATCAAAGTGATGCGATCATTAAAGCGTATAGCAGCGCTTACCCTGGATTATTTAAAACCCTGGATGAAATGCCCGCAGAGCTGCGTCAACACTTACGTTATCCGCGTGATTTATATACGATGCAAATGAAGGTTTACGCTAAATATCATCAGCAAAGCCCCGAGTTATTTTACGAACAGGCTGAAACTTGGGCGCCTGCACAGGTTCGTGATAAGCCGGTATTGCCCTATTATCAAACCATGGACTTTGGGCACTGTAATGAACGTGAAGAGTTTGTGTTAATTAATCCGATGACCCCGGTTAATCGGGATAACCTGAGCATGATCGGCGTTGCAGGCATTGTAGATAAAGCGAACTGTGGCTTGGCTTACAAGCCTGGTATTACCATTTATAAATTTGGTAAAGAAGTGCAAGTGAATGGCCCTGCGCAGATTGAAGCATTAACCCAGCAAGATCCTGAGATTTCGCAGCAATTTACCTTATGGGATCAAAAAGGCTCGATTGTGGAAATGGGGCGCATGGTTATTTTGCCGATGGGCAATACTGTCCTCTATGTACAGCCTATTTACATTGCCTCAACCAAAAATAAAATGCCCGAGTTAACACGGGTTATTGTCTCTATTGGGAATGAAACGATTATGGATACCACTTTGCAGTCAGCTTTTAATCGCTTGAAACAAAAATTTATTGAAAATGCAGAACAACGTAACGGGGTGGCAACGCCTGTTGCTCCGGCAAGTCAGTAACGCTTATTAAGGGCAACCACACAGGATTGCCCCTAAACTTTCTTTGCTATGAACATATCGGTCATTATTCCGACTTATAATCGTTGCGAATACTTACAACGGGCATTGCAGTCCGTGATCAGTCAGACCGCGCCGGCCTTTGAAATCATTGTGGTGGATGATGGTTCCGACGATGGCACAACAACGATGTTGGCAAAACAATTCCCGCAAATAAGTTGTCATTATCAACCCAATAGCGGCATCAGTGCTGCGCGCAATCTGGGTATTCAGCAAGCAACAGGTGACTGGTTGGCGTTTTTAGATGCTGACGACACCTGGCATCCGCAAAAACTACAGTTACAAAGTGCTGCACTGGCAGCCGCGCCGGATTATCGCATCAGTCACACCGATGAAGTATGGATACGCAAGGGTGTGCAAGTCAATCCACCCCAAAAATACGCTAAACAAGGCGGTTGGATGTTTGAGTATTGCTTAAATCTCTGCGCATTATCACCCTCAACCGTTATGATTCACCGTGAAGTATTTAACGTAGTAGGATTGTTTGATACCGATTTACCGGCTTGTGAGGATTATGATTTATGGTTAAGAATTTGCGCTATTTACCCCGTTTTACTGCTTAACCAAAAATTAAGCACCAAATATGGCGGACATGCCGATCAATTGTCTGCAACCGTCCAAGGCCTGGATCAATACCGCGTACAAGCCTTACTTAAGATCATCAACAGTCGCTCGCTGAATGCTGAAAACCTCCAAGCTGCTTTAAAGATATTAATAAGCAAAGCGGGTATTTTTCGACAAGGTGCGGCTAAGCGTGGCAAATGGGCTGAGGCCCAGTATTATCAGGATCTTTTAGATCAATTTAGTGAATATTGATCAACTCATTATCGATCAGCGCCGCTTGCTTAAGCACCGCCTCCATTGCCAACAACTCCATATCGGGCGGATAGCCAAACTGCCGCAAAGTGCGTTTAACAATTACTTTCAGCTTAGCTTTCACGCTTTTCGTAAGTGTTCGGAGATTGCTACACCCACTGAGTATTGATATCGGTAGGCATAAAATAGCGGTATTCATAGCCTTTTTCGTATTGCCCTGATTGAAACTGCTCAAGCTGAATAGCCATAAGATTACAGAATTAAAGTAATTTAAATTAAACCTTCGGGTACACAAAGTAGATCTTTTGATTTAGGTATAATGGCGAATCATAAACCAAGTACACACTCATGAATAAACCGCGATTAGCTTGGGCCATCACTGGTTCTGGTCACTATATTGAAGAATGCCTCGCGTTTCTGATGACCTTGGATTGCGTGGATGTCTACATTAGCCAAGCGGGTGAAGAAGTACTGAAAATGTATGGCATCAAACTCGATGATGTACGCGCAAAAATGCCGGTTTATCGGGATAAAGCCGCTTCTGCACCGCCCGTGGGTTTGTTTTATAAAAATTATTACCACACCTTCGTCATGGCACCGACCACCTCCAACACCATTGCCAAATGCGTGTTGGGTATCAGTGATTCCTTAGTCACCAATCTGTATTCCCAAGCGGGTAAATGCCGCATCCCCAGCATTGTCTACCCTTGCGACATCGCGCCGGAAATGGAAACCACTGCACCTGGCGGAAAAGTGATGGTTTATCCGCGTAAAATTGATTTGGAAGGCACGGCGAAAATTCGCACCTTTGAATATACACAAGTGGTTGAAAGCATCGATGAACTGATCACTGCGGTACAAACGCGTTTAAGCCAAGTATGAGCGAACATATTCTGTTTTTAACGGGTAAGTTTGCTGAAAAACAATTACAGCAAATCCTCACCAAAATGCAGCCGGATTTCGCCTATACCGTGCATCAACTGGGGCTTAAAGTCGCGGCGTTGATGACTGCTGACATGATTGCCCGCCGTTTGACAGATACTTTCAATGCCGACCGCATCATCGTACCCGGGCGTTGTCGTGGCGATCTGGATAAGCTCGCCGTAGATTTAAACATCCCTATCGTGCGCGGCCCTGATGAACTCAAAGACCTGCCGCAATTTTTCGGCAAAACGGCGCAAAAACCCGATTTAAGCCAGTATAAGGTAAAGATTTTTGCAGAAATCACCGATGCACCCCATTTGGATATTGCGGCTATTTTAAATCGCGCTGATTACTATCAACAAAATGGCGCGGATGTTATTGATATAGGCTGCTTGCCCGGTACACTGTTCCCGCATTTGGAAGAAACCATTCAAGCCTTGAAGCAGGCGGGCTTTAGCGTCAGCATTGATTCGCTAGCAGCGGATGATTTGTTGCGGGGCGGCAAGGCTGGGGCGGATTACCTGCTCAGTTTGCACACCAGTAGCTTGTGGATTGCCGATGAAGTTGCCAGTACACCCATTTTAATCCCTGAAAAACACGCCGATTTAAACTCACTCACGCAAGCCATAGAAACGCTGCAAGCCAAAAACCGCGCTTTCATTGTTGACCCTATCTTAGATCCGTTGCATTTTGGCTTTACTGATTCGTTAGTGCGCTACCATGAGTTTCGCAAACACTACCCTGATATTGAAATGATGATGGGCGTGGGCAATATCACGGAACTCACCCACGCCGATACGGGCGGCATGAATGCGCTGTTGTTGGGTATTTGCTCAGAACTTAACATTAACAACATCCTTGCCACCGAAGTCAGCCAACATGCCCACCGTGCCATTAAAGAAGCTGATTTGGCGCGGCGCATTATGTTTGCCGCCCAAAACAATAACACCCTGCCTAAGCATATCGACCCTGGTCTGATGGCACTGCACGAAACCGCACCGTTTCCATACCAGTTAAGCGAAATCCAAGAACTCGCAGCGCAAATTACGGATCCCAGTTATCGTATTCAAACCAGCAAGCAAGGTCTGCATATTTTTAATCGTGACGGTTTTCATACGGCTATCGACCCGTTTGAACTCTACCCTAAACTGCAAGTTGAAACGGATGGCGGTCACGCGTTTTATCTAGGCGTACAATTGGCGCGTGCTGAAACGGCTTGGCAATTAGGCAAACGTTTTACGCAAGATGAAGTCTTGCATTGGGGGTGTGCGGTGGATGATATTAAGGAAACTGTGGATTTACACAGTTTTACAGCAGCAGGGACAACTTTGCAGAAAAAATAAACAACCACGGATATAAGCGGGGGTTGTTTAGTATTTAGTGATAAATCCTCATTAATTATTCTGATTAACCAGATGCTTCAGTAAGCCCCCCGTCATATTGGCAGGGAATTCAGTCACATGGATGTGGAAAAT
>JABFRM010000230.1 GCA_013141155.1 Methylococcaceae bacterium
GTTAATACAGCGCAGCAACGTCGATTTTCCGCAGCCGCTAGGGCCGATATACGCCGTCACCCGCTGTTTGGGCATATCCATATTGACATTATGCAAGGCCTGCTTGGTGCCATAAAAAAGATTCAAGTTTTCAACTTTTAGGCAAGGGTCAGGTTGTTTGGCTGATTTATCTTGTTGCCCGCGAAAAACCGCGCTCATATCAATTGCATGTGCTGTTGTCATTGCTTTATCCTTCCAGTGCCCGATATTTTTCGCGCAAATGATTTCTAATGGTTACTGCGGTTAAGTTAAGCCCAACAATCACGGTGACTAACAAGAGTGAGGTGGCATAGACGATGGGGCGCGCCGCTTCAACATTGGGACTTTGAAAGCCAACATCGTAAATGTGAAAGCCTAAGTGCATAAACTTACGGTCTAAATGCAAGAACGGGAAATTACCATCTAACGGTAAAGTCGGTGCCAATTTGACCACGCCGACCAGCATCAAGGGGGCAACTTCCCCTGCCGCTCGCGCGACCGCTAAAATCAACCCCGTCATCATCGCCGGACTCGCCATCGGTAATACCGTCAGCCAGAGAGTTTCAAATTTGGTTGCACCCAAGGCCAAGCTCCCTTCGCGGATAGATTTAGGAATTCGGGATAAGCCCTCTTCCGTGGCGACAATCACTACCGGTAGCGTTAATAAGGCCAAGGTGATGGACGCCCACATCAGTCCCGGTGTACCAAACACCGGTGCGGGTGCGGATTCAGGATAAAACAAATGATCAATTTTACCGCCCAGAATATACACAAAAAAACCCAGCCCAAACACGCCATAGACAATCGACGGCACTCCTGCCAAGTTATTCACGGCAATCCTGATTAAACGGGTGGTAAAGCCTTGCTTGGCATATTCCCGCAAATACACCGCCGCAATCACGCCAAACGGGGTCACAATCACCGCCATTAACATCACCATCAACACCGTGCCAAAAATCGCCGGAAAAATGCCGCCTTCAGTATTGGCCTCGCGCGGATCTTCACTTAAGAACTCGCCCAGTTTTCCAAAATAATGCCCGATTTTAGTGAAAATACCCATGCCATTGGGTTGATAGGCTTTAACAATTTTACCAATGGGAATATCCCGTTCAATACCATCACCAGTTTTAATGACTAAGCTTTCCTGATTAGCTTTGGCATATAAGCTTTTTAATTGCTCTTGATAGCGTTTATAATCAACCTGATAAGCCGCTTTTTCTGTGGCAACGGCTTGTTTTGCAGTATCTGTCCACGCTTTCTGCAATTCCAGTTTGCGTTGCTTTAAACGTAAACGATCCAGCGCGTAGTTTACGGCACCAATTTGCTTTTTTTCCAGTTGTTTAATGTCATCATGAATCTCCAAGGCCGCTGCAATACGTTGCTGGGCAACAACCCAAGCGTCAGCCCCTTGGGCAATATTTTTACCACCGGATTTTACCGCAAGCAACGACCCATAAAAATTACCCCATTCACGCCGCTCCAAAACCACTAACTGCTCTGGATAACTGCTTTGTTGAATGTTATTGGTCAAAATCCAACGAAAATCCATGCCGCCGACATCGCGGTTACCGATTTTAAGCAACACTTGTTCAACCGTAGTATTGCTGCCAATGTCAGCGTCCAAATAGCCCGCATCTTTAGCGCGTGCTGCCGAAATTTCATTATGGTCGGTTATTTCACCGGTTATCACTTGCTGGGTACCGTCTTTTTCACGGTACTGAATTTGCGCGACATCTGACGGCCAGTAATGCCCTAACCCACGCACAGCGACTAACCCTAAAATCCCCAATACCAAAATCAAACAGGTGCTCACCGCTGCGGCGTTCAGCCATATCCACGGGGAACCGCTGTTAAGCCATTGTTTAATAATCATAATGAACTGTATTTTTCACGTAAATGCTGACGAATTAATTCCGCCAAAGTATTAAAAACAAAGGTAAACAAAAACAAGACCAAGGCCGCCAGAAACAGCACTCGATAATGGGTGCTATCCACTTCCGACTCTGGCATCTCCACCGCGACATTCGCAGCTAAGGTTCGCATGCCTTGAAATACACTGAAATCCATCACTGGCGTGTTGCCGGTTGCCATCAGTACGATCATGGTTTCACCAATCGCCCTACCCAAGCCAATCATGATCGCGGAGAAAATACCAGGACTGGCGGTAAGCAACACCACCTTCATCAAGGTTTGCCACGGCGTTGCACCCAATGCTAAAGAACCCACAGTAAGATGTTTTGGCACGCTAAAAATGGCATCTTCCGCAATGGTAAAGATACTGGGCACCACTGCAAAACCCATCGCAATCCCCACCACCAATGAATTACGCTGATCATAGTCAATATCTAAGGTTGTTTTCATCCAGACGCGCAAATCACCCTGAAAAAACAGCGCTTCCAACATTGGGCTGATGGCAAAAGCTAACCAACTCACGCCGATAATGACGGGAATGAGTAGCATCGCCTCCATGCCATCGGGTACTTTTAAGCGTAGCGTTTTAGGTAAAAATTGCCCAATTAGGCCAAAACCCAAAACCGCTATTGGCAACATAATCAGCATGATAAAAACGCCGAGCAAGTTCTCCTCTAAAAACGGCGCCAGCCATAATCCCGCCAGGAACCCTAAGATAACCGTAGGCAATGCGCCCATTAATTCAATGGTCGGCTTAACCAAACTGCGCATGGAGGGCGCCATAAAATAGGCCGCGTAGATAGCACCCATTAAAGACAAGGGAACTGCAAACAACATGGCATAAAAAGCAGCTTTCAAGGTGCCAAACACTAAGGGCGTTAAGCTGTATTTCGGCTCAAAATCATTGCTAGAAGAGGAAGATTGCCAGATATAGGCAGGCTTGGGATAACTTTCGTACCAAACTTTGCCCCACAAAGATTTCATCGAAACTTCTGGGTGTTCATTAGACACCTGCCAAAAATTAATCGCGCCATTGGCAGATTGCAATAAGAAAGCATTGGCTCTGGGCGATAAGGCAAAGGCTTCGGGTAAATTTTCAGCGGCAGGGAGTTTCAGTAATTCCCGTTCCGCAGTGGTATTGTAAGCACCCACTACGCCTTGCTTGTCGACGGTCAGGAATCCTTTGCGCCGTTGTTCAGCGGACACTTTCATAAGCGGATCGTCTGAAACTTTAAAACTGCGTATTTTTTGCATGCCGGGATTGTTTTGGGCATCCCGGACAACACTCCATTGCGCGACCAAACCGGTAGAATCAGCAATCAGCAATGATAAACCGCCATTAACAAAATCCATGCTGCTCACTTGCTGCCCAGCCGATAAAACCGCCAGTTGCTGCTTTAGAATCGGCGCACTTTTATCACTAATGTCATATAAGCTTAAACTGCCATCAACACCAACCACATACAGGTAACGTTGCTCTTTATCAATCAACATAAAACCGACTTTATCGGCTACTAATTCCAGCGTTGCCTCGGTACTTTGTACCGTCGCTTCACCAAATAAAGCTTTTTCCTGATGGATACTCAATAATTTCAGTTTATGCGTCGCCGTCTTCGCGACCAAGGTTGCGTTATTCTCTTCAACTTGCAAAGCAAGCATTTGCAGTGCGCCACCTTCAGAATCTAAAGTCAGGGGTTGCTCCCCTAAAGGATAAGTGATCACCGGTGTAATGACCCGCACATCCTTTGGATAAGTGACGCGATAGCTATATTTAGCCACCAATACCCTACCATTATTTAGCCCATAAGCCACGACACCTTCACCGTTACTTTCGGGGGAAAAACTGCTTACTTGCAACCCCGCGGGTATTTTAAGCGCCTCAGTATGCACGGGGTCACCCGTATGCGCGTTAAAAAATACCGCTTGTGCCTGATCCGTAAATCTGACCGCAACTTCATTTTGCTCTTCGATAGCCAACAGCAGCGTCTTACCTTTTTCCTTGGCGGGCATTTGATACTCTGCTACAGATTTTGCGCTGGCGGGAATAAATAACGGCACCACCACGTATAACAAATAGAAGAAGATCAAGACTATCGCAACAATAACCCCCCAACCCCCAATCAAGATCCCATAACGGGCGATAAGATCTTTAATTAAACGCCAACGTTGATAATAACTGGCAGAAGCCGTGTGTAAGGCTGAATTTGGGTTAGGGGTTTTATTTGCAATGATTTCAGACATACGCTTAAGCTTAAAGAGGGTTTAATCAGGCAGATATTATCCATCCCTTCATAATAAAAAAAAAGCGTGTTGAGATTTGCTTACGCCACAAACCTCAACCAACTTTTTAAGGGATTAGTGCCTGAAAGCAGTATCACCAATTCAGATATTAACATCCCTGTCGGCGCACTCCTTGCGCAATTATGAAAAAATCTTGAGTTTATTGAACCATAGCGGCTGCTTTTTGAGCAATCTTTGCGGGCAGTGGAATATAGCCGTCTTTAATGACCACTTCCTGACCTTCTTTCGATAACACCATTTTGATGAACTCCGCTTCTAATGGCGCTAAAGGTTTATTAGGGGCTTTATTAACGTATACATACAAATAACGTGATAAGGGATAAGCACCGGATAACGCATTTTCAGCATTAGCTTCAGCGAATGCGCCACCGGCTTTTTTAGCTAAAGGCACCGCTTTTACACCAGAAGTTTTATAGCCGATGCCCGAATAACCGATACCATTAACGGAAGAAGTCACCGATTGCACAACCGAAGCAGAACCCGGCTGTTCATTCACATTACTTTTAAAGTCGCCTTTACACAAAGCGAATTCTTTAAAATAACCATAAGTGCCTGATACAGAATTACGTCCGTATAATTGCATAGGTCTACTTTGCCAAGCGCCGGTTAAACCTGCTTGCCCCCAATTTTCAATATCAGTGGCACCGCCACATTTACGGGTTGAGGACATGATGGCATCGACCTGTTCAATAGTCAGGCCTTTAACAGGATTATCTTTATGCACGAACACCGCCAAAGCATCAACGGCAACCGGAATGGCAGTGGGTTTATAACCGTATTTGGACTCAAACGCTTCCAATTCATCATCTTTCATTTCACGGCTCATTGGGCCTAAATTAGAGGTGCCTTCAGTCAACGCAGGCGGTGCCGTTGAAGAACCCGCCGCTTGAATTTGCACATTGACATTAGGGTAGCTTTTGTTGAATGTTTCTGCCCATAAGGTCATTAAATTCGCCAAGGTATCGGAACCAACGCTGGACAAATTGCCGGACACGCCTTCTGCTTTAGTGTAAGCAGGGATTGCAGGATCTACTGTTCCGGCTTTTGTGGCTGCAATCACAGGCGTACTGGTTAGGGATAAACCTAAGCCAAATCCTAATCCTAATGCAGCACATAATGCCTTTGTTTTTAAAGTTAATTTCATTGTTAATTACTCCGAGGATAAAGTTAATAGAGAGGGATATTTAATGAACATAGGATATTGGAAGAATATGACAACATTGTGACGATGTCATTATTTTTTTATGACGGTCTGTTTACCTATAAATTAAGCAGGTTGTTATGCGATAATTGGCGGAGAAATATAAATGTCTTATGGCGCATAAATTAAGGGAGCATCATGTTTTCATTGCAAACCATCTTTGGCAAAGGTGATAAATTTTACGGCTTGCTTGAAGCCAGTGCAGAATCGGCACGCTCTTCTGCTGGAGCATTGATTGAGCTGCTTAGCACGCCAGCAACGCAACAATCTTTTGAAAAGCTCCAACTGGCGAGGCGGAGGGAAAAAGATTTATTCGCGCAAATCAGCGAAGAATTGGTCAATACCTTTGTGACCGTGCTTGATCGTGAAGATATTGAGGCACTGAATGGCGCGCTTTACAAAATTCCTAAAATGATAGAAAAATTTGCCGAGCGCTATACGTTGGCCTTGGCACGAATGGGAGATGTGGATTTCACCAGCCGGGCTGAGATGCTGGAACAAGCCTGTGAAGTCTTAGAGCAAATGGTTGGGCGATTACGTCAAGGCATGGATTTGGATGCCATCAAAAAATTAAACGATCAGTTGCAAACCATTGAGGGCGAAGCGGATCGTCAAATCCTTGAGTTGTATCGCGATGCTTATGCCAACGAAACCGACCCCATCCGCTATTTAGTCAAAATGGACTTGTTTGAAATTCTGGAAAAAGCAATTGACCGCTGTCGCGATGCGGGCAACGTCATTTACCACATTGTTTTAAAAAACTCATAAAAGGATTGTCATGCTGACCATGCTCTTGCTTGTCATCTTGGCGGCACTGGTGTTTGAGTTTATCAACGGCTTTCACGACACTGCGAACTCAATTGCCACGGTGGTTGCCACCAAAGTATTAACCCCGACGCAAGCGGTCATGCTTGCAGCCGCCACTAATTTAGTTGGTGCGTTTTCCGGCACGGCGGTTGCCAAAACCATTTCTTCTGGACTGGTAGATACCGGCTTGGTGACAGTTTCTTCGGAAGTATTAATTTGCGCCTTGACGGGTGCGATTATCTGGAATCTGATTACTTGGGCATTGGGGTTGCCGTCATCTTCCAGCCACGCCTTAATCGGCGGCTTATGTGGCGCTGCGCTTGCCGCCGGACATAATAATGTCGATGTGTTGATCTGGTCAAAAACCGCAGCCGTTTGGACCGAAAATAAAGGGATACTTTGGAAGGTGGTGATTCCTATGGTCAGTTCGCCGATTGCCGGCTTTACTTTGGGCATCCTGATTATGGGCGGCTTGATGGCAATCATCAGTGGCATGAATTCTGCGGGTGGAATCTTGGCGCGTATGGCGCGTCCGAAATGGGTTAATGCGATATTCGGCAAGGCGCAACTGCTCTCAGCCGGTTATATGGGATTTGCACATGGCAGCAACGATGCCCAGAAAACCATGGGTATTATCGCGTTGGCAATATTTTCCGCGAATAGCGCCGGTACGCTTGACCAGTTACCGAATTGGGCAGAATTTTTACGGCCCAATGGCGGGGAAAAAGACATTGATACCTGGATCATTTTTACTTGCGCTTTAGTCATGGCGTTAGGGACTTCAGTGGGTGGGTGGCGCATTATCAAAACGCTCGGCCACAAAATGGTGAAATTACATCCGATAAATGGATTTGCCGCAGAAACCAGCTCTGCGACTATTTTATTGACAGCCGCCCATTTCGGTATGCCGGTATCCACCACGCACAGTATTTCAACCGCGATTATGGGTGTAGGCTTTGCTAAAAACCCGCATGCCCTAAAGCTTACCATCATCGAACGGATTATATGGGCTTGGGTCTTGACCATTCCCGCAGCAGGGGGGTTAGCTTGGGGCATGGTAAACCTGTTGTTTCTGTTACATTAACTTGAATTTTGGTGTTTGCGCAGTAGAACCCAGACGGCCGTAATGCTGTGCGAAAAGAAAGGTTACTTCTCTTTCTCTGCATGAGTATCTACACAGGCTTAAGTTATACGTCATTCCGGCAGGGATGGTAATGTGGTGGAGCATAAGTGCTTGATTTATTTTCTATGCCAGACCATTTGTCACATCCAGATGACTGAATTCCGGCATCCCTGCCGGAATGACGGACGTCCAAAACTTGTGTAGATACTCATGCTTTCTCATAGAACAGAAACAAATATCGCCAGGTTCACTCAGCTCTCTACGTTCCTAACTAAAAAGTTCATCTCAGCTTAATGTTGATATTAAACGCGGACTCTTTCATAATACCCGCTTCATCACCCTGAATTTAACGAGAATTTTATGCGCAGAGTCATTTTCAATCAAAAAGGCGGAGTTGGTAAATCAACCATTACCTGTAATTTAGCCGCAATCAGCGCCGTTGAAGGAAAGCGAACGCTGGTTGTAGACCTGGATATACAAGGCAATGCCACGCAATACTTGCTTGGCGCGAAAATTACACAATCGGAACGCACCATCGCGCATTTCTTCAAGGAATCATTAAGCTTGAATTTATTTGGTGGTGGGAATTCTGGGTTAGAAAGCCTAATTCATGAAACGCCGTTCCCCAATTTATTTATTCTACCCTCACACCCTGATTTGGAACCGCTGCAAAGCCGTCTTGAATCACGCTTTAAAATTTTAAAATTTAAGGAGGCACTCGATAGATTGACGGGCTTTGATGCAATCTATATTGATACGCCACCGATTTTAAACTTTTACAGCCAATCCGCCCTAATTGCCGCCGATAAATGTTTAATTCCGTTCGATTGCGATGCGTTTTCCAGAGAAGCGCTATACACCTTGATGCACGCACTAAAAGAAGTTAAAGCCGACCATAATCACAATTTAGAAATTGAAGGGATTATTGTTAATCAATACCAAAAAAATATGAATTTGCCAAAGCAATTGGTTGATGAGCTGATCGCAGAAGGACACCCAGTGTTGGAAAGCAAAATTTCGCCCTCCGTCAAGATCAGAGAATCACATTCAGCCTCTCAGCCCTTGGTGCATTACATGCCTACGCATAAACTCAGCGATGAGTTTCGCGCGCTTTATGCTGAGTTGCATAAAAGCAGCATTGGTGACTCCCCCTCGATTTCCTGCGTTCGATAACCTTGACCCAAAATTGGTATAAGCAGAAATCTCATAACATTATATCGCTATAGCTCATTTTTGAGATAATTGAAACCATAAGGCATGAGCCGCAGCATATAGTTTAATTGCTTTTTTGCCTATACCATTTAATCAACATCAAGCCAATCAATAACAGGGTCAACACACCTATAATTAGGGCATCGCCGATTTTGGCATACGGCGTTACACCGCCCATTGGCATGACCAAATCAGTTAGCACCGCCGTCTCAAATAACGGCGCTTGTTTGATAACTTTACCGCGGGCATCCACAATTGCTGTTACACCGGTATTGGTCGCGCGTAATAAATACCGCCCCGTTTCCAAAGCACGCATCCGCGCTATTTGCAGGTGCTGATGCGGCTCAAGGGAGTTGCCAAACCAGGCATCATTAGTGACATTCACCAAAAACGCCGCCTGCTCTATGCGGTTAATCACTTCCCCGCCAAACGCATCTTCATAACAAATGGAGGTGGAAAAAGCATAACCGCCCGCTTTTAAAAAAGGCTGGCTTGCCCCGCCCGACGTAAAATCACCCAATTTGATCCCCAGCAGGTCTAACACCCAACCCGACAACGGTTGCAAAGCTAAATACTCCCCAAACGGCAACAAATGATTTTTTTTGTAAGTCATGCGCTCAGCCCCTAAACTGAGTACGCCATTATAAATGGCATCGGCCTCTTGCAAGGGCAAGCTGACAATAATGTCAACATTATGTTCTTTAGCCTCTGCCTCTAAAGGCGTAACAAAATGTTCATCCACTTGCGACAAATAAGCCGGAATGGCGCTTTCCGGCCAAATAATCACCTTTGAATCCCAGTGCGCTTCAGTTAATTGTTTATATTTCAGCAAGGTACTGATTTTATTTTCCGGCACCCACTTTTGATCTTGCGGAATATTGCCCTGAATCAAGGATACTTTAAACGGCGCACCGATAACTTGTGTCCAGGTAATGGTTTTTAACAGCCCGCCACCCACCCATATTGCCGTCAATAACCCTATTAACAGCCGCGTTTTATAATGGTGCTTAAGCATAAACACCATCAGCGAGGCACTTAACGCCAGTAAAAATCCCGTGCCATACACGCCCAATATCGGTATGTATCCGCCTAAGGGCGTATCAATCTCTGCATAAGCAATTTGTAGCCAAGGAAAGCCGTTTAACAACCAATAGCCTCTAATATTCTCAACCAATATCCAAATTAACGGCGCCCACAAAATGTTTAAAACCGTCCTCGATCCGAAGCGGATTTTAACCGCCAAATAACCCACCAGCGCCGGAAATAACGCCCAGAACGCCACAAAAAAAGCCGTCAATAAGCCGGAACCAATGGCACTAGCCCCGCCATAGTCATGCACACTCACATACACCCAAGACGCACCAAAGCCAAACAACCCTAAGCCGAATAAATACCCGCGCCAGGCGGCTTTGCTTGGTGACACCGCTTCCCATGACCAAAATAAAAAACTTAACGCTATCACTGCCAGATAACCAACATCAAAAGGAGCAAAGGCTATCGCCAGTAATAGACCTGCCAAAAATGAACTATATGTGTAAGCAGCGTGTGATGTGTGCGGCATAGGCTATTAAAAGTGCAGCAAATAAGTTGCCTATCATACCCTGCAAAATACCGACGGGTTAATCTTAAATATTCTAATTTTGAAATTCAGCGTGTCGAAATTCAAGTTCCCACTTTTTAAGCCCATTCCCCCCACGGAAGTGAAGGGCATAAACCAACTTAAAATAGGGTATTTAACAGGCTAAATTTAGGTTAAATGCCCTATTTTTTACCATTCACCCTCCCCTGCTTTCATCATTAATAAAACAATGACTCAATAAGCATCTGATAAATAACTTTATTTTTATACCTTAACATTAGTGGCGCAAAAATTGCTTTATTACTATAGCTATAAGTTACTCCCCCTGTATAGAAAAGGCTGAATAACTATGCTGACTGCGTATAACCTGCTTAGCACATCTAGCGTAGACTCCATGTTATGATTAATGAACATTTTGATGCTTTAACGAGTGAACAAGCCTCAGTGAAAGTGTTTGAATCCCAAAAGAGTCCAAGTCTACTCGATCAAACTTCAACACCCGCCAGTTTATTACCTTAGGAAAAATAATTTATGATCGACAATAGAATTTTGCGTTACGGATTGTTATGTGCAGCAGTGGCTTTAAGCGGCTGTGGCAGCTCGGCAGATAAGGAAAAAAAATATTTAGAAAAAGCACATACTTCATTTAAAGCGCAAAATTATGATAAAACGCGTATTGAATTAAAAAACGTTTTACAAATTAACCCCAAAAATACCGATGCCCTTTATTTAATGGCACAGTTAGCCGAAAAGGAAAATGATTGGCGCAAAATGTTCGGGCTATTGTCTGGCATAGTCATCGAAAAACCTGAGTTTATCGACGCGCAACTGCTATTGGGCAAGCTGTTTTTGGTTAGCGGCGACCAGGATAAAGCCATGGAAAAGGCGGCTTTAGGTCTGGCAAAAAATCCTGATGATAGAGATGCACTCATTTTAAAAGCATTGGTGTTGTTGAAAAAAAATGATAAACCAGCCGCACAAGCCATTGCGACTAAAGTATTAACCTTAAAACCGGGTGATGTAGAAGCGACGTATTTATTGGTAAAGCTGCTGACTGAATCGAAACAATCTGATGAGATTTTGCGGCTAATTGATGTTGCGTTAACGGCGCACCCCGAAGAATTAAATTTAGCTTTAATGAAAATGCAGGCCTTAGTCACTGCGAATAAACGAAACATTGCGGATAACATGGTTGGAGATCTACTCAAGCGCTTTCCAGAGAAAAATTCCCTGTATTACGGTATGGCGAAATATTATATTGGGACGCAGCAAATTGATTTGGCAGAACAAGTATTGCAAAATCTGATCACCCACAAACCATCGGAAACAGAACCTAAATTAAAATTAGTAGAGTTTTTCTTAAATCAAAAAAACGAAACAAAAGCTGAGCAAACCTTACTCGACTACATTAAGGCCAACCCGAATAATTACGAATTTCATTTTGCGCTCGCCAGCTTCTACCTCTATAAAGACAAAATTGAGCACGTTACGCCACTCTTAAATCAAATTGTGGAGCAAGACCGGGAAGGAGCCAGTAGCTTAAAAGCTAAAAATATTTTAGCTAAACTTATGCTAAAAAAAGGCGACAAGGCTAAGGCGGAACAAATAATTGAAGAAGTCATTAAAATAGATGCGCATAATGAAGATGCGCTCATGCTACGCTCTACTTTTTTTCTGGATAAAGGCAAATACGAAGCTGCAATTGGTGATTTGCGTACAGTATTGCGTGATCATCCGCAATCTGAAAACGCCAATATATTAGCTGCCAAAACCCATTTAAAGAGTGGTTATATAGATCTGGCGCAAGAATCTTTCAAAAATAGCCTCGTAATTAATCCTGCCAATGTTGAGGTGCGTAAAAATCTGGCCCGCATACTCGCCATGAAAAAAGATGAAACGGGTGCCATTGCCTTACTGGAAGAGTTAGGCCCCTCCAAGCAACAAAATGATGAAGTGTTAGTTATTTTAGTCGATTTATATGCGCGTAAAGGCGAATGGGCAAAAGCGGAGGCAACGGCCAAAGCAATTACTGAGACCAATAGTGCTGGACTATCCCCTTTTAAATTGGCACAACTCTATGTTGCACAGAAAAAATTTCCCGCCGCAATTGATAGCTTTCATGAGGCTCTTAAATTAAAGCCTTTGGAATTAGACATTTTATCAGGGTTAACGAATACCTATTTAGCAATGGGCGAACCTGGCAAAGCAATAGCGCTACTTGATAAAACCCTTACTGTTCAGCCAGATAATATCAATTTATTAAATTTAAAAGGCTTGGTTTATCTAAATCAAAAGAATTTTGCCAATGCTGAACAAATTTTTTCAACCGTTATTAGCTTATTTAAAACGAACGAGATTGGCTATCGAAATTTGGCTGCTGCGCATATCGTACAAAATCAGCTTGATCAAGCCTTAAAAGTATACCAACAAGGGCTAATAGCCCTGCCGCAAAATATTAATTTAATGCAAAATATAACCAAGCTCTATCAGCAAATGGGCAAGCCGGATGCCGCAATTGCAATGTATACAGAATTATTAAAAATTAACCCCGAGAATAAGCTTAACTTAAATAATTTCGCCGCACTCACGGCTGAAACGACCACAGACCCAAAACGGTTAAGCGAAGCATTCGAGCTTGTCAAAGCCTTTAAGGATTCCAAAGAACCCACTTTTTTGGATACCTTTGGATGGCTCAGCTTATTAAATGGCCAAGTGGATGATGCGCTCAGCAGCTTAGAAAAGGTAGTTAAATTGCAACCGGAATTTCCTGAATTTAACTATCATCTAGGCATGGCTTACGCGGCTAAAGGACGCAATGAAGAGGCGAAACAAGCTTTACAAAAAGCATTGTCCAAAAATGTCCAGGCGTCTTGGGTGAATAAAGCGAAACTAAAGCTGGAAGCGCTCAAGTAACATTAAGCTGCGTGGTGCTGCTGTTAAATGAACCGTAAGCGTTAAGTTCCCCTCTTTAGAAAAAAGGGGGGGAGCAAATTTTGAATTTACCCTGCCGGCGTTTGTTTAAATTCGCCCACCGGCAAAGCGCCCCTCTGCGTGTTAACCCAACACGTCTGAGGGACATTTGAATGTGGCAGCGCTAAAATCCTTTGAGAGGCAAAACTAGAGGTTCACATTCTACGATGCGGGCATACGATTGGTGTAGGGCTATTTCCATATCATTGGCAATCTTATCTATAAAAGCGTCGACTGTCGGCGTATTCAACGTTTCTATATTACGACCCTTCAATGCAACATTAGTTGCGGCTAATTGCCAACTTAAAGAATTTCGCAGGTTTCCCTCACCATCAGCTATGCTCAGCAGCACCGCCATATATTGTTTTACAAGGTTCAAATAGCTATTACCATTGGACGGCGTGTTTAGTATTGCCCGCAAAGTTGCTTTGGAATAATGTTTACCCGCTATTGTGAGGGAATCAGTAGGCCATTTCTGGTTTTTCCACTGCCAAGCCGGCAAAGCACAACTGTTAACGTTTAAATTAATATGCCCTATAATCGTTTGTTTTTCGGCGGCTGTCATTGCTAAAGGCTCAGCGCCCATAAACGCGCCCCAAGCTGAAGCACCAAATTTCAAATCCGCTGATAGCGATAAAAGACCATTTGGATCATTTCCGGGAAAAGTGGGATTGGCTACAACGTTAGTTAACTCAAACAGACTGGCCTTGTGCAAATTATCATAAAGCACCCAAGTAGCACCAGTCTGCTTCAAGGATAATTCTCCCCATCTGACCGAAAGCGATGGATCAGCCTGAAGAGCGCTTCTCACTCTAAACGCACCGGCTAAACCGATAGAACCGCCATTGACAGGATTAAAATCCAAATACGAATTCCAAGTATAATTCCAATTGCTGCCAATGTTTCCGGCTTGATACGGCGCTTTCGCTAAAGGCACCACAGGCAATAAAAATGGCAGGGAATCTTTTACCAAACCATAAACATCGGTAGGTGTTCTGTTACAGAGCAGCGTGTAATCTGTAATGCCCCCTGAAGGATTACATTCTGTCAGGTCATTCTTAGGATATACAAATTCGGCATCCTCAAAAAACTCGTTAATATACAAAAAGAAATGCGGTAAATCGGAACCTGAAGAGGCGAGCCTGCCATTGAAATTGTGATCCCCTTTAAAGGTGGCTAAAACATCTTGGTGCAATACAATTTGTGCACTCCCCTTGTTCGCGATTACTTTAACATTTGCTACGGGTACCGCATTGGCTACGGATGCCCCGACTAAATTTGACAGTGCGGTAACAGCAGCCAAGCCTGTCATGGCTAAGTTTTTATAAGATTTATTTTTGATTTGCATTGTTATTCTCCAAAAAATATTTCATCGTTAATGCTTAGTGCAGCCTTGCTGCGATGAATGTCTTACTTGATGACCAAGTTTACCGGCAAAGAACCCCTCGGCATGATAACTATTCACGTCCGAGGGGCGTTTTGTAGCATTGAACGACAAGCTTTGCCTTGTTATATTACTGTCAGTTGCGGCAGCATAAACAAGCTGTGCTTTTGCGGTAGGATTAGTTTTGTATTTGTAACTTTATCTTGCCGAGAATGACTTGTCTTTCCGCAGCGGTTAATTTCAAAAAGCCGCCGCCCAAAAAGTTCGCCCAGTCAGTATTCCCAAATTTTAAATTAGCTTCTAACTGAAGTTGACCACCAGGTCGAACTTCGGTTTGCACGTTGGCCAACTCAAAAAGACTACCGCCGCCTAAATTATCAAAAAGTACCCAGGTGGAACCGGTATTGATCACCGCAAATTTACCCCATCTGACAGAAAGGTCTGGCCTGCGATCAAAGTCACTGCGGATTTTAAACGCACCGGCTATACCAATAGAACCGCCCGTAGTGGGGTTCCAATTGGTGCCAATGTTTCCTGCTTGAAAAGGCGCTATTGATAAAGGCACCGCTGGCAACGTGTAAGGCTGAACATCAGTTGCCAAACCGATATGATTGGTAGGTGTAGCATTACACAGATCATTAGGCGGCGGAGTACGTCCACACACTGCCACAGGATAGGTAAACTCAGAATCGTCAAAAAAATCATTTACATAGATAAAGCGTTTGCCATCTATGTCGGCACTGGCAAGGTTATTGGCGCCTTTAAACGTAGCTAAAACGCCTTGGTTTAGCGTAATTTTTGCCCTACCCTCAAAAGCGGCATTGGCTATTGAGGCCCCCAAGACACTTGAAAGCGCAGTAAAAGCAACAAATCCTGCAATTGCTATGTTTTTATAAGATTTATTTCTGATTTGCATTGATATTCTCCAAAAAGGATTAATTAAGTTAAAGCCTATCGCCTTAATACGAAGGCCTGCAAACATCCTCATAATGTTTGACTTTTACGCCTATGAACTTACTTACAAACAAAACGTCCTACCTAAAATCCCTAGCGGCAGGGTAAGTAATATCTGTCCACGCAATATATAATGCACATTTTATGCCAAAAGATATTTAAGTTGGCTTTATCAAACAAAACACACATAACCAATTAATAAATAGTATAAAAAATCTAATGCGTAAAGTAATACGCAACAAATGATTGCTAATTACTACCAATATATCGCCAAAATATTGTGTCATATCCCTTAAATTAGGTTATTTGCCTTACCTTGAGCAATTATGGACAGATGCTTGCCCATAGTCATTTTTGCAAAGACTTGCTTCAACTCAATGGCTAGCGTTTTTTGTTCAAATAAATAAACGCGGAACCCGACAGCACAATAATACTGGCACCCAGTAATGCTGTCGCGGTTAAGGCTTCATTGAAAAAAACCAGTCCTAACAACCAGGCAAAAACCGGCCCGCAATAGCCGACCGCGGAAATTAACGCCGCAGCGCCGTAATGAAATGACAAGGTAAGCCAGAGTTGGCCAAAATAGGTGGTGGCTGCAATCACGCCCAACAGCAGCCATTGATCAGCGGACGGCCATTGCCAGGCAGATAATGCCCACGGTGCGCTGCCCAAGGTTGAAATACTGACGAAATAAAAAATAATGGTGAAGGGGTTTTCGGAACTCAATTTGCGGATATAAAAGAACGCCAGGGCAATAAAAAACGCTGCGCCAATTCCGGTCGTATAACCTGTCATATTCAAACTAAATTCGGGGCTAACTAACAAAAATACCCCGTACAAACAAAGAAAAATCAATAAGGCCAGCAGCGGCTTAACCCGCTCCTTTAAAAAAATCCCTGCCAAAATCGCCACTAATATTGGCGCAGTATTCGCTAATAAGGTTGCCGTTGCCAGCGGTAAATGCGTGATGGCGTAATAATAAGCAACTAACGCCAGAAAGCCGGTAAAACCGCGCATACACAAATCAAGCTGTTGCTTACCCCGAAATGGCAAACGCCGTAGCCCCATGTAAGTGCCGAACATCAACACCCCAGCAAAACTGCGCACAAACACAATTTCCATAAACGCCAGTTCCTTAAGCGCCCGCACACAAGCTGCCATGATGGCAAACAACGCCTGTGCGCCAATCATATACAGAATGCCTGAATGCACTCCCCGTTTATTTAGCATAGTGGGTTAATGAGAATAACTGATGGTCAAACCAACCCGCACATCATTATCCAGTAAGGCGGCGCTGCTGTCTTTAGTGGCAAAAGTACCGATAACTGATCCCATGATTGACCAATGATCACTGAGGGTATAGCTTAACATCGCGCTGGTCAGAGCTTGATCGGCATTTAAACTTCCCCGGTTATCGGAGGTAAATAACAAATTACCATTGTTAAAACTATGGCTATAACGTATCAACCAAGTCCCGAAAATGTCGCCACTGACGGTTGATTCCCCCCCCTCTAAACCAGCGGTTCTGTCGAGGAAAGCTCTTGCTTGTACGGAAGCCGTAATGCTCTGCTCATTAGAGAGGGCATAATCAAATCCAAAGGTGGCTGCTATTTGGTTTTTGCGGATGCTGGAACTGCCTTGAAAAGGAAAGGCAGTTTGGGGTGCGGTCAGGGTATCGGCGAGCAACCCTTGGCTATAGGCTAAATCGAGCTTCAGTAATAGCTTACCCATGGCACGGTTGGCGCTCGCCCCCAGTAACCAGTAGCCGTTTTCTTTGGCGATAATATCGCCTGTCATGCTCGTAGGCGTTGCATAATGTAGCGGGTTCTCATAGAGATAAGCCGCCATCAACGCAATGTCGCTGTGCGCAACCGACCATTGCAGGCGCGATCCTACTTCTAGTTTATATTTATCCTTATCAGGATCGGTTATATTAAAAGGGATAGGCACATAAGCGGGGCTGCCTATCCTAGGCAAGGGGTTAAACTGCGGATTTAAGTTAACGAAGGTCGAGGCGCGCAGGTCTTCGTTAAAATAATCCCAGGCAATAAACCACTGGTTTAAACGGGCATCTTCCATTTCGATGATACTAAAATCACGGTATTCAAGGGTATTGATGTTATCAAGCACGGAATTGCCTTCCGCTTCCCCCCAAACTAAAGTTTGTCTACCCAATTTTAAAGTATGGTTAGTAAAACTCTTGCTGATAAACAATTCGTTCAATCTCGACTCAATGCTTTCAACCCGTTGTTCCAATTCAATAGCTTGGCTGCTTCTACCCTGTTCATAATCATAATCAGTCGGCCAATAGATTTTAGTTTGGGCGCTGCCTTGCACATTCCAAGTGGGTAAAAAAGAATTTTGATATTTCAACAGAACATTTAAGCGGTTGTCTTCAATCGTCGGCTGCTTTTCCACCCCTGAAGCCGTGGTATGCGGATTGATTTGCGCGTATATCTGCTGACTGAGTTTAAAGGTGAATTTGTCCAAAAAGCTGGCGGTTTTTTCCATAACCGGTTCTTGGCCATCAAAACTCAAGCTGTTACTCAGTCCATCATCCAGGGTTAAATCATTGGACAATGGCGTTGCAGAGGTTTTTTTTTGAATCTGATCAGCATTGCTGGTGGCGCAAAACAGCGCTAGCAATAAAATGACAACTATGCTAACCATGTCTCCTCAAGCATTATTTAAGTTGCGTTCTGAGTTTTTCTAGGGTGGTTTCCCGAAAAGCCACATCAGTTAAGGTACGTTGCGTTAAAAAATCTTCAGGAATGCTCACATCGGTATTGATTTCCGTGCGCACCATATTGGATAAACGGTTAGTCACCAAATTCATCATAGTTTGTGAACGCGCTGTCCACACGCCCTTGATTTCATCCACTTTAGAGGTTAATAAGCGCTTAACTTCCTTAGCCTGTTTATCGTACATCTCGGCGCGTAAGGAAACATAACGTTCTTTATCGACATACAGCACGGTGCGGGTATAACGGGTTTTGCGGGCGCGTTCGGCATTAGGCAGGGTTTCAATTTTCCAGACCGGACGGCCCGCTTCGGTGGCTTCGCCCAACACATTAATGGTGTAATCGTCCAGTTTACCGGTATCGGTATCTTCGGTGGTGAACTCCGAGCCAAACAACGAGGCAGGCTCTGAATCATCCTCAGAATTGCCACTGGCAATGCGTTTAACTTTCCCCAAGGCCGACAAATATAACCAGGTTTCATTGTCTTTTCCAGGTTCGTCATAGGTATAGTTCAACATCCCCACGCCTTTTTCAGCCGCTGGCGATACCACGATTGTTACATTTTTAGTGTCTTTATGCTCCTTGCCATAATTGATTCCCACCGCTTCCAGCAATTTAACCCGTGGATCTTCAACACACGTAATTTTGTTGGCTTTAATCCCATATTGGCAACTGGACAACCGCGATTTCACAAACGCTGAATCGGTAATGCTGCGTTGATAATCGGCCAGTTTTTCCAAAATATCCCGCCCGTTTGTGCCCGCTTCCGATGCAGCGAAACTGGCAGTGGTTATTAACGATAACAGCGCCGATAGTGCCAAGCGATTAAGCACACGGGCATTCTTAAAAATTAAATGTGGTTTTAACATCTTTAAGTCCAAATTTCGGTTTAAATAAGACCAATAAGGCCGGTAATAACAACAGTTCGCACAAAATACCGATAAAAATAGCCAAACCACCAAAGATGCCCATTTTTGCCGTACCCAGATAATTAGAAAATCCTTGGATGAAAAAACCCATCCCCAGCACCATGCCGGTAAACATGACCGAAGGCCCTATTTCAGTAATGGTACTTTTGAGTGACTGTGCCATATCGCGGGTTTTAAGCAATGAAATACGGTAATGCGACATAAAATGTATGGTATCGTCCACCGCTAAACCGATAATCACCGGTGCCAACAGCAAGGTATCGGTATCCAGCGGAATATTCAACAATCCCATCAGGCCATAAGTAAACAAGGCCGGAATAATATTGGGGATAAGCGACAGCAATCCCGCCTGTACCGAACTTAAGGTCAGGAAGATAATCAAGCTGATCACCCCCAGCGCAACCAAAAAACTGCCATATTGCGAATGGGCTATGATTGCCTGTGTGCGCATTGCCAAAGGTACGGTGCCGGTCAAGGTTACTTCCAGGTTAGGGAAATCAGTTTTGATGTCAGCAAAAACCTGATTAATTTCAGCATTCACTTCCTCAAAAAACGCCTGATATTGCGAAGAACCGGCACTGTAAACATTCACGCTGATATGTGACTGGCTATAATCATCCGAGACCATGCTGCGTCTATCGGTTGGGTTCACACTGTTAAATAGATATAACAATTGCGTAACCAGTTGCTGAGAGTCGGGGATACGATAAAAGTCCGCCTGATTTTCGTGCATCACTTTATTGGTATCTTTAACCAAATTAGCCAATGAATAAGTCCGGCTAACTTGCTCAGGATATTTGGCGATAATATGCTTTTGCAAAGCATCAATTCTCGACAAAATAAGCGGATTCAAGATACCGTCAGTGGTTTTGGTATCAATCATAATTTCCATATTTTGCGTACCCGCCATTTTACTATCGGCGACCTCGTAAGCCACGCGTATTTCGCTGCCTTCACGGGTAAGCTCGGTGACATTGGAATCAATGCGTATTTTGCTTTCACCGTACCAGCAAACCGCGATCAGCATGCCAAAAATCATTAATATACTGGCAGTGTGTCTGGAAGCTAAACGGGGAACAGCGGTTAATATTTGTTTTTGCGCATTCACTACCCAGTAGGTAATAACCGAAATAGCCGCGATAAAACCACCAATAGCCCAACCCAATGCCAATAACACCAGTCCAATATAGGCAAATAAGCAAACGGTTCGGGTTTTGCTTGAAAGTGCCAACCATTGATCGGGTAGTTTTTGCAGCCAGTTTTTTTTTAACTGCGGTTTACTGGGTTCTGGATGCCAAAAATCCAATAAAATCGGCAATAAAATCATCGTAAACAAGTATGCCATGCCAACGCCCATAGTTGACATGCCAGCAAAAACCCGAATCGGGTAAAGCTCAGAAAAAATCAACGATAAAGTCCCCGTCATATTGGTCACACTGGTAATCAGCATAGGCAAACCAGTTTCGGCGTAAGCAGTCGATAGTGCCTGACGATGCTCGGTTCCCAAGCGTCGCTGCGCCAAATAGATACTGATGACATGAATACAGTCGGCTATACAGCATACAAACACCAGCATCACCGTCAAACTGATCATGGTTGAGAGGCTTTTACCTGCCCAGGCGGTAATGCCACAAATCCAGATAATACTTAAGACGACGGTCAGAATAGGCCATAAGACGGCACTGAATGAGCGAAACAGCACCCACAATAACACCACATTAATCAGAATCATGCCAATATTAAGCCCTGCCGATTGCTGCAAAACCTGCTGCACAAACTCCATTAACGGCGGATAACCGACCGAATAAAACTCAAAACGATCATCATAACGGGTATAAATGGCTTTTAGCCCTTTAACAAAACGCGCGTACACAAAGTTATCAATTTTTTCAAAGGGAATTTGCTGAACTTCGGCGCTGTTATCGAATTTTAAGGTCGCGCTGTCTTCCCCGGTATTGGCAAAACTGTCATCTAAGCTAATATCTTGCGCATTGACTTTAGGCACAAAATCTTTACTCGGCAATGATCCAAAATCAGTTTGGATGAGTATCGCGGCATATTGCCCATCAGGGGAATAAAAAGCCAACTGATTGTCTTTTTGCGCCAGTGCATTCGCTTTAAGCGCTGCCAATGCCGTAGGATCATCAGGAATATTGCGGGGTACTAGCCGATTAGAGTTCAGCGTGTCACCAGTCGCTGTTTGCACCCGCAGATTGCTTAAAGATTGCACTCGGCGTATATGCTTTAACTCATCTAGGGTAACTGCTTTACCCGCGGTATCAACCGGATTCTTCAAACTCAGGTCGCGCCAGTTTTCTAAATCCTGGGTCAGCGCCTGAATCGTTGCTAAGGAGTTTTTAGAAAAAACATCGCCATCTTTAGCGCGGTACACCAGAAACACCGAGTCATCACTGCCAAATTGCTGCCGAAATTTATCCAATGCCACAATCGCCGGATCATTGCGATCCAAAAAACTATTGGCGCTGGTGTTAATGCTGGTTCGGGTGATAATGCCTGCCAGAAAAAATCCCGTTAGCAGGATCAGCATCGCCAGAATGAACCACCTGAAGCGGATGACTTTGTCCGGCACTTTAGCAAAATTAACGTTCAATCTTTCAAAAACATTGGCCATTCATACCCTCCTGCAATAACAGTATCCCTGTTACCGACGTTATAATTTTAGCGCCCAATTTAAGATGAGGCGCCCATTCTTGTTGGGGTTCGCCACCTCACCCCAACCTACATCAGCATTATTGTTGCTCCTGATTATAAAGATGCTTTAGTGACAACGTTCTTCCGGTAGGGAAGCCGGAATCCAGAGCCAAGGACGGTACAATCCAGATACATTGCGCTCGACTTAAGCCTATGCCAAGTCATACATTCAAAACCCTCGCTATGCTCTCCCTGTGACTGGATACTGGCATCCCTGCCAGTATGACGGTGTTGGAAGCATCTTGCTAATCAGCAATACTTATGGCTTTAAGTGGCTAACCTATATTTCCGCTTCAAGTTCCACATGCAGGGGTGCAAACATACCTTGCAGCGCATTTTTAATGCGGACATCCGCCTTGTCAGGCGAGCCAGAATCAAAAGGTGGCTGTGGATCATATTCCACTTGCAGTTGTGTGGCCTGGGCATAGGCTTTGCCGCGCAAAGCCGCAAGCACCTCTAATCCAAAATCTAACCCTGCCGTCACGCCTGCACCGGTAATCACATTGCCATCCCAAACCACACGGTCTTTTACCGGCGTGGCACCAAAATTACTGAGCAAATCCAAGGTAACCCAATGTGAGGTCGCCTTTTTACCTTTTAATAATCCGGCTTTACCCAACAACAAACTGCCAGTACAGACACTGGTGACATATTTTGCGGTGGCGGCTTTGGTTTTAATGAAGTCAATAAACTGCGGATTCTGCATGGCTTTAAGCGTACCGGTGGCACCGCCGGGCAAAAATAACAGATCCAGATTATCAGGACACTCACTTTGGGTATGGGTGGGTACAATAGCCAATCCGGTATCAGACATCACCGGGGTTAAATCATCGGTTGGTGAAACCAGATATATTTTTGCGCCCATCAGCGATGCAAACAAAAACTGCGGCCCCACCAAGTCAAGCGCGGTAAATTTCGGATATAACAGCATCGCTATCTGTTCATTACCCTCCATCTTAAAGTCTTTGACGGTCATGAATTCCTGATGGGTTTTCAGCGCAAAGGCTTCCGCTTCGGCTTTTTTTAAGCTCAGGTCTTTTCTAACAACCGCCGCCTTTGAGGCTAATGGGCTTGACTTAACAGCGGACTCACAGCCAGATAATAGCGGCACAAGCCCTGCGCCCAAACAGGCAAGTTTGGTAAATTGACGACGTTTCATAGGGGTAATCCTGATGGTGTGTTTAAGGGGTTGTTATAGTCGGGTGTTTGGTATAAATCTAGCTTGCTATTTTAATAATCCACCGAAAACGTTGCATAGGCGGAAATAGGCGGCCCTGGGGCAACGCGCCCATTTAAGTAACCGTAACTTTGATAATATTCCTCATCCGTCAGGTTCTTAACGCTAAGTGCGACTTTATAGCGCTCATATTTATAGGCAATCGAAGCATCCACGTTATAGAAACCGTCAACTTGAAATTTGTTGTTATTTGACAGAAAAACAGCCGATTGCCAGTAAACCCCGGCACCGATACTTAAACCTTTAAGCATCGGTTGTTGAAAATCATAATTAGCCCAGAACCGGGTCGAATGCGTCGGAATGCTGGGTAGCGTTGCGCCATTGGGAATATAAGCTTGAGCAGATTGGAAATACCTAGAATCGATACTATCAACATAAAAAGCATTGGTATAAGCATAATTCGCCAAAATGTTCAGGCCTTCAAAAGGCATCCAAGTCAAATCGGCATCAAAACCATAAGACCGTTGTTTTCCGGCAGTAATTGACCTAAAATTTCCATCGCTATAGTCGCTCACCGCGACATTCGTACGGTCTATTTGATAAGCGGCTAACTGTCCGGTGAATTTATCGGAAAAATTGAATTTAATCCCCCCTTCTATCGTTTCAGAAAGTTCCGGTGCGGGCTTGGTATTTCTGGCAAAATTAACGAACGGCTGCCCCCGCATGCCTTGGCTGTAATTGACAAACAATGAGAAGTCTTTAGTTATATCAAATACCGCTCCGGCACGCGGTAACATTTTAAGGGTGGTCGTTTGAGCAGAAATTTTTTCCGGTTGAGTAGTATGATAATCTATATCTACCACACCAGCACGGACACTAAACAGCAAATGCAGCCGCTCATAAATATTGCTCTGTAATTGGGCATAGCCGCCATACGTGGTATTGTTAACAAAAGATACGTTACCAAATTTTGCAATATATTCAGGCGCTGCCCAAGGCGCTGGAAATGTCGACGTAAGCAAATTGACACCCACATTACCTGCAAATTCACCGCCGAGAAAGCCTGCATCTGCATAGCGACTATAATCTGCACCAATCAGCAATTTATTTTTGGTTGGCCCTAGATCAAACTGGGCAAGCGCATTGCCGAGAAAGCTTTTTTCTTCCTGCTCTTGATACAATTCAGCATTTGCAGTTTGAAATGATGCAAGCGGGAGTTTTGCGCCTCTTACAGGTTCGTCCGCTTGAAAGCTATCAGATCCACTTAAAAGACGTGCCTTCTGATCAAATAACGATTCAGCATATCGGGCTTTAAAATTAAGCGACCACACATTATTAAGCTTATGATCCAACGTTGCCCACATTCCATCAAATTCTGAAATACTAGGCGGAAGGCTGGCAGGGCCAATGAACATGTCACGCCGAAGTGTAAACTTATCCGTCACTACCGTGCCAGTGGCAGGCAACCCTTGGTAATCCTGCTGCCGCCATCTTGATAGTCGTCCTTGCAAGGTAAGGGTGGTGGACTCATGGTTAGTGAAAGTCAGCACTGGATTAATGTTATAGCGCTCGTTATGCACAACATCAACAAAACTTTTAGAATCTGTAAACTCACCGGTAATACGAAACAGGATGTTATTGGTGAGCGGTTGATTAATATCCACAAAAGGCTGATAAAAATCATAAGAACCCACTTTCATGCCCAACTGACCAAAGGCTTTGGCAGTTGGCAGCTTGGAAACCAAATTGACAACCCCCCCCACCGGCGCACCCGAGCCGCCACTATAAAGAACCGCATTGGCACCTTTCAACACCTCAATCCGTTCGAGATTATTGGTGCTTTCACGATCTCCAGGATTGTAATACTGGGTAAAACCATCGAGTAATTGCTCAGCAGCAAAGCCACGTATCCTGGTCTTATCCGCGGAAGCAGTAAAAAGCGGGTTGGTGGTGACGATACCACTAACATTCCGTAAACTCTCAGTCACCATGACACTTTGCTGGTCATTAATTACTTTGCGTGTAACCACAACTACCGATTGCGGAATTTCTTTGAGTGGGGTATCGGTGCGGGTGGCGCCGATGATCCTGGTTTTGTTATAGCGCTTATAGCCAGTGTCTTCCGGGGCTGCTTTTGATTCTGCCTCATCCTCGTGCAATGCCGATCTGGTTACTTTAAATTTTTGTATCACCACTTCGCCGGAATCATTAATATCCAATATATCTTCACCAGAACCCGCGCTATTGGAAGTCGATGTTTTTGGCTGATTGCTCAGGTTATCTTTCGCTTGCACCAGCGTGCCGGACAATAGCATTAAACCAATCGCTATCGGCTTCAGGTTTTTTACCGCTGGTTGCAGCGTAAAGGGTATCGGCATCATTTTCATAGTTGTTCTTAAAGTTAAAGTCAGTCTTACTTAGACGAATTCAGCGGTTAAACACGTAAGCCAAACGTAAAAAATTCACCCGCTTATAAAGATGCTTCAGTAACAACATCATTCCGGCAGGGATTGCCGGAATCCAGATCACAGGGATGTGTTCATCGCTTGCCATCCGTGGCTTCTGGATCTCGGCAATCCCTGCCGAGATGACGATATTTTGGCTTAGCTGGAGCTGCTTTATAATCAGGAAAATTTATGTTCGCCATTGTTGCGGCACTGGTTATTGCTCCACAGTGACAAAAGATAATTTATCAATGCCTGACCGTTGCGCTATTGCCATGACTTTGGCTACCGCGTCAAACACCACGGCTTTATCTGCCTGTAATTGCAGATTCAAGTCAGGGTCATTTGCTTTCAGTTGTTTTAACTCCACCTCAAGCGCATCCAACGGAACTTGGCGTTCATCCAGCAAGGCTTGACCTTCGGCTGTAACACTGAGCGTCGCAACATGCTGATCGGGCAAAGGCTCAGTTTGTTCGGTTTTGGGTAATTTGACCCGCACCACTTGGGTCAATAGCGGCGCGGTGACGATAAACACCACCAATAACACCAACATGACATCCACCAACGGCGTCACGTTAATGT
>JABFRM010000217.1 GCA_013141155.1 Methylococcaceae bacterium
AGAAGGTAGTCAAGTAGTAAAAATCAGTGGTCGCTTGCAATCGAATGTAGCTGATGTACTCAGGATCGCCGCCATTAACGATTTAGGCTTGGTGATGTTACCGGAATATATTGTAGGCCGAGATATACAAAAGGGACGTTTGCAAGTGGTATTAGAAAATTATACCCGTACACCCTTAGATGTTCATGCCGTTTATCCACATCGAAAATATTTGTCCGCAAAAGTACGTTTATTTTTGGAGTTTTTACAGATATGGCTGCCGAAACAGGTAGGTATGTTGGGCGAACAGTAAACGTATTTGTGCAATACGCTAGAAAAATGAACGCAAGCAACAGTTTGTGTAAGCGAACAGTCACCACACTATGGTATAGTAGACGGTTGGTGTTTCGATGTTTGTGTTGGGGAAAACACTAAAGTAATCAGGTTGAGCGATTGTATAGGCTATGCAACACCAATACCATCCTAAGCTAACATAAATTCAAAATAGTAGATTAAAGTGATACAAAAATTACGAAATATAGCAATTATTGCGCACGTTGACCATGGCAAAACCACGCTGGTTGATAAATTATTACAGCAATCGGGTACCTTTGCTCAGCATGAGAAAGTTACTGAGCGCATCATGGATTCCAATGCCATTGAAAAAGAGCGTGGCATTACCATTTTGGCTAAAAATACCGCGCTGGACTGGAATGGCTATCACATCAATATCGTCGATACCCCAGGACATGCTGACTTCGGTGGTGAAGTTGAACGGGTGTTGTCGATGGTCGATTCGGTATTGTTGTTGGTGGATGCGGTTGATGGCCCGATGCCGCAAACCCGTTTTGTCACGCAAAAAGCTTTCGCGTTGGGCTTAAAGCCTATCGTGGTCATTAACAAAATTGACCGCCCAGGCGCACGCCCTGATTGGGTTGTGGATCAAACTTTTGATCTGTTTGATCGTCTGGATGCGACCGATGAACAATTGGATTTCCCAATCGTTTATACCTCGGCGATTAATGGGTATGCCAGCTTAGAAAGCACCGCCACCAGTGGCGACATGACCGCCTTATTTCAAACGATTGTTGATAAGGTAAGCCCGCCAGCAGTTGATTTGGAGGGGCCGTTTCAAATGCAGGTGACCAGCTTGGACTTTAATACCTATACAGGCATTATCGGCATCGGCAGAATTCAGCGCGGTGTGGTTAAACCTAATATGCCGTTAGTGATAGTCAAGCCTGATGGTTCGGTACGCACCAATTTACGCATGTTGAAAGTGTTTGGCTTCCATGGACTGGAACGCGTTGAAGTTCCGCAGGCGCAAGCAGGCGATATCATTGCCTTTACCGGGATAGATAAGCTGCAAATTTCAGACACCATTTGCCATCCTGAAACGATTGAAGCCATGACCCCGTTATCGGTGGACGAGCCTACGGTAAGCATGACTTTTCAAGTGAATAACTCACCTTTCGCGGGTCGTGAAGGTAAATTCGTCACCTCCAGACAAATTCGTGAACGCCTTGAAAAAGAATTACAGCATAACGTAGCGTTAAATGTTGAAGACACTGCTGATCCTGATAAATTTAAAGTATCAGGCCGAGGCGAATTGCATTTATCAGTGTTGATTGAGAACATGCGTCGCGAAGGCTTTGAACTTGGCGTTTCCAGACCGGAAGTGATTGTTAAAGAAATCAATGGTGTTAAATGCGAACCGTTTGAAATGGTGACCATTGAGGTAGAAGAAGAACACCAAGGCACCATCATGGAAAAATTGGGTGAGCGCAAAGGCGATTTACTGAATATTGTTCCCGATGGTAAAGGCCGGGTGCGCTTGGAATACCTGATGCCGTCGCGCGGCCTGATCGGCTTTCAAACTGAATTCATGACATCAACGTCTGGTTCTGGCTTGTTGTACCATGTGTTTGAAAACTATGCCCCCATGAAACAAGGTGGCGTGGGTACGCGTCAACGTGGCGTATTGATTTCGATGGCAACCGGAAAAGCGGTCGCATTCGGCTTGTTTGGCTTGCAAGAGCGCGGCGAGTTATTCCTGGTGCATGGTGATGAAGTATACGAAGGTATGCTAGTCGGCATCCATTCGCGCGGTAATGACTTAGCGGTTAACCCAACCAAAGCCAAGCAATTGACCAATATGCGCGCATCAGGTTCAGATGATGCCTTAACCCTAAGTGCCATCCAAAAAATGACCTTGGAGCAAGCGTTGGAATTTATTGACGAAGATGAATTGGTTGAAGTAACGCCAATCTCGATTCGGTTGCGTAAAAAACTGTTGACAGAAAATGACCGTAAACGGGGTTCACGCGCTTAAGGGTTGGTTAAAGTTGTACGTTTTTAATGCGGCATCCTAAGCATTAGATAGCGTATTAAAAAAGGCGGTCTTTTGATCGCCTTTTTTATGCCCTTACCTGATTAGCAAGATGCTTCAGCTAACGTCAAAAAAACCGTCATTCCGGCAGCTATGCCGGAATCCAGAGCCAGGGACGGTACAATCCAGATACATTGCGCTCGACTTAAGCTCTATGCCAAGTCATACATTCAAAACCCTCGTTATGCTCTCCCTATGCCTAGATACTGGCATCCCTGCCAGTATAACGGTGTTGGCTGAGGCATCTTGCTAATCAGGTACCCCTATTAAAAAATCGGACAATCTCTTTGTCACTATCGGCGAATCTTGCAGCTTAACGTATTACAAACTATATATTGCACCTTAATACCTCAACCTTGGCGCGGCGCGTCTTAACTGCATTCCCACGCGGCGCGTGGGGACGAGAACCTCTATGAAATATCACGACCTGCGCGACTTTATCAAACAACTGGAAAAACAAGGTGAACTGAAACGCGTCAATTATGAAGCTGATCCGTATTTAGAAATCACCGAAATATGCGACCGCACCCTTAAGCAACAAGGCCCTGCGTTATTATTTGAACGCCCCAAAGGCTACAACATCCCCTTACTTGGCAACTTGTTCGGCACGCCGCATCGGGTGGCAATGGGCATGGGAGCGGATTCAGTCACCGAACTGCGCGAAATCGGCAAACTGCTCGCTTATTTAAAAGAACCGGAACCCCCTAAAGGTTTTCGGGATGCACTGGATAAATTGCCCGTGCTTAAGCAAGTATTAAACATGGCGCCGAAAATCATCAAAAATCCCGCTTGTCAGGAAAACGTCTTGCGCGGCGATGAAGTTGATTTAAGCCGTTATCCCATCCAGCACTGCTGGCCGGATGATGCAGGCCCATTAATCACTTGGGCGCTGGTAATTACCAAAGGCCCCCATAAAGAACGGCAAAACCTTGGCATTTACCGCCAACAAGTCATCGGCAAAAATAAAGTGATCATGCGCTGGTTGGCACACCGGGGGGGTGCATTAGATTTTAAAGAATGGCAAGCCGCTCGCCCTAGCGAACCGTTTCCAGTAACAGTTGCATTGGGCGCAGACCCTGCCACCATACTCGGCGCAGTTACCCCCGTGCCGGACAATCTATCGGAATACGCCTTCGCAGGACTGTTGCGCGGCAGTAAAACCGAATTAGCGGCGTGTTTAAGCAATAACCTACAAGTACCCGCCAGTGCTGAAATTGTCTTGGAAGGCTTTATCTATCCTGATGAAATGGCAGCGGAAGGCCCGTTTGGTGACCATACGGGTTACTATAATGAGGTGGATAAATTCCCCGTGTTCACCATCGAAACCATTACCGAACGCAGCCATCCTATTTACCACAGCACTTACACGGGCAGACCGCCGGATGAACCGGCTATCTTAGGTGTCGCGCTCAACGAAGTGTTCGTGCCGATTTTACAAAAACAGTTCCCCGAAATTATCGACTTTTACCTGCCGCCAGAAGGCTGCTCTTATCGCATGGCGGTGATCAGCATGAAGAAACAATATCCCGGTCACGCCAAGCGGGTCATGCTTGGCACTTGGTCTTTCTTAAGGCAATTCATGTACACCAAGTTTGTGATCGTGGTTGATGATGATGTCAATCCGCGCGATTGGCAGGATGTAATCTGGGCAATGACCACGCGCATGGATCCCGCGCGGGATTTAACCATTCTTGAAAACACGCCGATAGATTATCTGGATTTCGCCTCGCCGGTTTCAGGCTTAGGCTCAAAAGTCGGTTTTGATGCCACCAATAAATGGCCGGGTGAAACCAACCGCGAATGGGGTAAAACCATTAGCATGTCAGACGATGTGAAACGGCAGGTAGATAAAATTTGGGACAGTTTATTTTAAGTCCTCCTCTTTGGAAAAAAAGGGTTAGGGGGAATTTTATTAAAGGCTGAACACGAATAAATTAGCCTAGTGGCAGCTAATTTTAACCCTTTAACCCTAAGTTACGTTAAAATAAAGGCTATTTTAATATTTATGTTAACGTATTATTATGTTTAAAAAAACTCTTTCAGGTTTGGTTTTGACGGGGGTGCTAAGCGCCTGTGCCACTAGCCCCACGGGTCGGCATCAACTGATTTTCATGCCGGACAACGAAGTGAATCAAATGGGTTTACAAGCGTTTGACGATTTAAAACAAAAAAAACCTATCTCTAAAAACCCTTCTTACAACCAAGAAGTGCAGTGTATTGCCAATGCGCTGACCCAAAGTATGGGCGGCAACTGGGAAGTGGTGGTGTTTGAAGATGAAACTTTCAATGCCTTTGCGCTCCCCGGCAGTAAAATTGGCGTACATTCCGGCTTGTTAAAATTGGTTGATAATCAAGACCAATTAGCCGCTGTGATCGGTCATGAAATTGGACATGTCATCGCTAAACATAGCAATGAACGGTTATCGCAAGAAGTTGCTATGAAAACCGGCATGAGCGTTGTTACGTCTGTAGGCGGTTTAGGGCCTGTAACCAGCGGTTTACTGGGTGTTGGTGCGCAATACGGGGTACTCTTACCCTTTAGCCGTGACCATGAAAGCGAAGCCGATGTGGTTGGACTGGGATTAATGTCCAAAGCAGGTTTTGATCCGACCCAAAGCGTGACGCTCTGGCAAAAAATGGCGCAAGCCACTCAAGGCGGGCAACAACCCGAATTCATGTCTACGCATCCGGCGCCCGCCACCCGTATTGAAGGGCTGCAAAAACACATGCCAACCATGATACAAGTGCAACAACAAGCCTTAGCCAGTGGCAAACATCCGCACTGCTTGCAAAAATGAATCCCTACTTAAAAAATCTCCACGCTTATCCTTTTGAAAAGCTGGCGAATTTAAAGCAAGGTATCTCGCCGTCGACGGATAAAAC